>CAIJTL010000219.1 GCA_903823545.1 uncultured Planctomycetaceae bacterium | reverse complement strand
GGGGTGTTGGCCGGGTAGTTCACGAACCCGCGTTCGGTGATCTCCCGAAGAGCATTGAACGCGGAGAGAGCATGGTCGCCGTAAGACCACTTCTTGTTATCGGCCATCCAATCGTCAAACGGCATGACATTGATGCTGATCCCACCGGGCGAATTCACGATGGGGACGACCGAAGCGGAATTTGAGAGGCTCGCCGCGCTGATTCCGAACGCCGACGAACATGCGCACGTCCGCAACGAGATGCCGTCGCACCGAGTGCGATTGGAACGCCCCTTCTGGATCGGGCAATCGGAAGTGACGATCGCTCAGTTTCGGCAATTCGTTGACGACTCAGGCTACATCACGGAGGCTGAAAAAACCTCCGGCTACGGAGTCGTCGATGGACAATGGGAACAGCGTCCCGGTTTTCATTGGAACAACACTGGCGAACAATCGCTGACCGAAAAGCATCCCGCGAGCAACCTCAGTTGGAACGACGCGAACGCCTTTTGCGAGTGGCTCAGTCAACGCGAAACGAAACAGCAGCGTCGTCCCGTGGCCTATCGCCTTCCTACAGAAGCCGAATGGGAGTTTGCGTGCCGAGCCGGCACCGATTCGCTGTGGCCATTCGGCACCGATCCAGCATTGCTGACCGAGCACGCCGTCACGTCCTCAAACTCCAACTACCGCCACTCGCCCGTCATGTCCAAGAAGTGGAACCGTTTCGGCCTGTTCGACATGCTCGGCAACGAATCCGAATGGTGCTCCGACGGGTTTGCCCCCTACGAGTCCACCACCAATGTGGTCATGAATCCGACCGGACCAAGACAAAGTCAGACAGGTTCGATCGACAGAGTCCAACGTGGCGGCAGCTTCGGGTTCCAACCACACCGCCAACGTTCCGCTTTCAGAGAAGCTCGCAGTCCGTCGTCTCCGCAACACGGCAGCCTGCGTGTCGTGCGAGACGAGTGAATTTGCGGGACGGAACGTAAGGCTGTCGTTGGCCACCCGCTCTCCTTTACGGGTAGTGTTGTAGGACGGGCGCTCTTGCCTGTCGTCTTATTGCGGCTTGACGGGCAAGAGTGCCCGTCCTACGGACTTGTTTCATAGTGTCCAAATCCGACAGCGACTCATCCTCCCAATAGCCGCTCGGCGAGCCTTGCCCAATAGGTGGCTCCGATCGGGAGCAAATCATCGTTGAAGTCGTACTTCGGATTGTGGAGTAATCGGCCATTATCTGACGGGCCGTTTCCGGCCCAAATGTAGCAACCGGGGCGTTTCTGCAATAAGAACGCGAAGTCTTCGGAACCCATGCAAGGTGCAACGTGGGTGTCGACTTGGTCTTCGCCAGCAACCTCAACAGCGGTTGCGCTGGCCCATTCGGTTTCTTGAGCCGTGTTGATCGTGGCGGGATAGCGGCGTTCGTAACGGAGATCAGCAGAACCGCCTAATGATGCCGCAATGCCGGTGATGATCCGCCGCACGTTGGCTTCGACCATGTCTTGGACCGGTTGGCGAAACGTGCGGACGGTGCCACGCAATTTGACCTCGGTAGGGATCACGTTCCAGGTGTCGCCGCCGTGAATCTGAGTGATGCTCAAGACTACTTGATCAAGCGGGTTCACATTGCGACTTGCGATCGTTTGCAACGCTGTGACGATTTGAGCCGCTTCGACAATCGGATCGATTCCAAGATGCGGCATTGCGGCGTGAGTCCCCTGTCCTTTGACGGTGATCTCGAAAACATCGAACGCGGCCATGATCGGGCCCGAGCAGGCTCCGAATTGTCCGACTGGAATTCCAGGCCAATTGTGCATTCCAAAAACAGCGTCACATGGGAACTTGTCGAAGAGACCTTCTTCAACCATTACGCGCCCGCCACCCTCGTTCTCTTCGGCCGGTTGAAAAATCACGCAGACTGAGCCGGTGAAGTTGCGAGTTTCGGCCAGATACTTCGCTGCACCGAGCAGCATTGTTGTGTGGCCGTCATGGCCGCAGGCGTGCATCTTGCCGGCAAACTTTGACTTATACGGCAGATCGTTCTGTTCTTGGATGTCGAGCGCATCAATGTCGGCTCTCAGGCCAATCGTTCTGAGTGGTCCTGAATTCGATGTAGTTGTCCCCGCCGTTCGACGTCCCTGAATCACTCCGACGACGCCAGTCTTTGCCAAGCCTTGATGGATTTCAATGCCCCAGGCTTGCAGCTTTTTGGCGATGAATTCGGATGCGAATGTCTCTTCAAATGCTGTCTGCGGATGCGCGTGTAATTCGCGTCGCCAAGTCGTCATTTCAGGATGCAGTTCATTCAGGCGAGGGATCACGGACATAACTTGGTCCTTATGAGATGTGTTTGCCAGGATCAGAGTTTTTGAGGTCTTGACCGGCAGAAACTGCCGATGCTGAGTCGGACGGAGCTCGCAATCGCCTGCGTGCTGTGAAACTTTGCCGGTCAGTCAGATTTCGTTGAGTGTTCCGATTAGGCGGACGATACCTCAAGGGAAAACTTCTCTCACGAGTCAGGGATCAGGCTGTGATGTATCGATTAGGTGCGAGACTGTTCTTGTTTGCCTGCTTGGCCGTCACCTGTGGCAACAGCTTTGTTGCTTATGCGCATGATGACGAGGAGGACTACTTCCACGAAGAAGGGGCCGAGTTCTACAGCAACTATGATGATGACATCAACGAGTGCTTTGCCCGCGAGTGTTGCTCTGAGTGTGATTGCTACCGGCCTAACTGTTGTTGTTTGAGTGACAACCAGTATTGGCTGCGTGGTGATGCCTTGCTGTGGTGGACTCGCGGAATGAGTGCTCCACCCTTGGCCAGCGCAAGTCCGCCAGGAACCGGTGTTGACGAAGCGGGTGTGTTAGGAACGCCTGGCGCGAGGATTCTATTTGGGGGAGACTCTTCGATCCTGAATGACTCTCGTTGGGGAGGCCGCATACAAGGAGGAGGCTGGCTTGATTGCTCCAAACAGATCGCCCTCGAAGGAGATTGGCTCGACTTGCGTGGTCTGACAGAAAATTTTCAAGCTTCTTCAGATGGCAGTGACATAATCTCGCGGCCGTACTTCGACGCAGTGACGCAAATGAACGCAGCAGAGTTGGTTTCCTATCCCGACGTGCTCGCAGGCAAGATCACTGTTTCGGCGAACAACGATTTTCAATCGGGAGGGGCTCGTCTGCGTTGGAACCTGGGTTGTAAAGACTTGGGTTGTGGCAATGTCAGCCGTTGGCACCTACTAACCGGCTATCGGTATTCACGACTGAACGAGGGATTGGTCATTCGCGAAGAACTGGAATCACTCGATCCTCAAAATCCGGGGACGTTTGATTTGCACGACCGCTTCCTTACGCGGAATACGTTCCAAGGGGGAGAGGTCGGCATGGTTTATCAAGCTCAAAAGGGGCGACTGAATTGTGAGTTATTGACACGGTTGGCGGTGGGAGCGACCGAGCAACAAGTCACGATTTCTGGAGACACTGTGACTGATGATGGAATCACGACACAGAAATATCAGGGAGGTCTGTTAGCTCAGCGTACCAACATCGGCACCTATCAACGGAATCGGATTTCAGCGATTCCCGAAATTGGCCTGACAGTGGGATATCAACTCGGAAGAGGTTGGACCGCGAGTCTCGGCTATACGGCGATTCTTTGGAGTCGCGTGGTTCGGGCCGGGGATCAGATTGATCGAACAGTCGATCCGCGACTGATCCCACCGGAAAATCCTCCGGTACCAGATGCAACGCGTCCCGGCTTCACGTTTCGAGACTCGGTCTTCTGGGCACAAGGTGTGAATTTTGGATTGAGCTACCGCTGGTAATGAACGCTTAGCGAGAGCAATTGAGAGAGAACTACAAACGGTTTTGAATCGGAGTCTTTGCGAGCGTCTCGTCCTCACGGACGCTTCATGTTTCTTGGGTCGTAGTAGCAGCGAATGGATTCGTCGCTTGGTCGAAAAGACAGACACTTCATCAGCGGAGGCTGATCGTGTTGGCGCTTTCGATGGTGATGAGCAATGTTGTTCGGCGACGTTTGGAGTCAAATTCAGCTCCGGCTGCAATCAACCGTAAAATCGGTCGGTCGCGGCACTTTGCATCGCAGTCGACGACCTCGAACTCGCCCCGCTGCTTTGGGGCGCATTGAAGTGCTTGAGTCACGCAGCCTGCCGACGGGACTCGCACTGATCTCCGGAACCGTGTTCGATGACCTGTCTGGTAACGGCCTATCGATCAACGATCCGGCGCTCAATGGCGTCAATGTTTCGCTGTACCAAGATGGTGGGAACAACGTCTTCGACGGGGGCGCTGTTGACGACGTGCTCATCGACACGAAACCAACGGACTCTCAAGGCCACTACGAATTCGAGTATTTGTCTGCCGGTCGTTACTTCGTCAAACAAGCGGCCGTCGCTGGCCATCAACAACGTCCTGGAGCAAACATTGTCACTCAGGACATTTCCGCCAACGATGCGTTGGGAGTCCCCGGTGTCTTAATCGACGACTTCAGCACGACGACACAGGTCACAACCGCAACGACTACCAATCGTACTCAATTCTCAGCGATGCTTGCCTCAGAAGCGATCGGTGGCGAGCGGGATTTCGCAATTCAACTGACATCGCCAACAGGTTCAGTGGCATTGGCAGCTAACGATGTCACACCGGACGTATTGGAATTCACGGCGAGCTCTGTTGCGAACGGAACTCGCGATGTGATTTGGGACGGCATCGACAGTGATGGCGCAACTCTCAATCCGACTGGACTGGGGGCATCGACATTACGGGGGGCGGCACCGATCGTTATCTCGTATTCATGGTCGGATCAGACCATCTTGGCGGACTACTTGACGTCAAGATTTACACCAACGGATCTAATTGGTCGTTAGGCCAAGTCGATATTCCCAACACGGGTGGTGCAGCGACAGGTCGAGTTGTTCTTCCATTTTCGAGCTTCGTGGCGCAAGCCGGAGATGGCGCGAACTTTGCCAACGTCGGTGCGATTTCGATCTCGATTGCTGGCAAACAAGCGGTTGATGGCCAGTTGGAAGTTCTACGCAACTATGCGCCGCTGACGAAGACCGTGAACTTTGCAAACTTCCAGCCGATGTCGGTCGGTAATTTTGTTTGAAATGACGCCA
The DNA here is from genome assembly GCA_903823545.1 of uncultured Planctomycetaceae bacterium. Taxonomy (GTDB): domain Bacteria; phylum Planctomycetota; class Planctomycetia; order Planctomycetales; family Planctomycetaceae; genus SXKJ01. Next base: position 1,241 of record CAIJTL010000219.1, on the reverse strand, counting down.
ACAACAACGGACTGTTCGATACCGGCGAGCAACCAATTCAAAACGTGGCCGTCGATTTGTATGAAGACACTGATGGCAGCGGTGATTTCACACCCGGCGTCGACGCCTTTATTAGCAACACCACGACGAATGCCAGCGGCCTCTATAGCTTCGATTCGTTATTCCCTAGCGTCTATGTGGTGCGAATCAGCGAATCAAACTTTGCGAACGGCGCAGTGCTCAATGGCTATATCAGCAGCACCGGCAATGCTCCGACACCTGATCCCGACAACGACGTCAACAACGACGACAATGGCGATCCGCTGAGTGGTCAAGGAGTCGTTGCTCGCGCAGTCACGCTCACTGCAATGGCCGAACCAACCAGTGACGGCGATACCGACGCGAACACAAATCTTTCCGTCGACTTCGGGATTTGTCCCGACTGCAGATCTCGGAGTCACAAAGACCGATGACGCCGACCCTGTTGTTGCCGGTCAATTGCTGACTTACACGCTGACCGTGACAAATTCGACCGGTACCACGGCAACTGGCGTGACGGCGACCGACCCACTTCCAGCGGGCGTCACATTCCAATCGGCAAGCAGCTCACAAGGGACGGTCACCCAGAGTAATGGTGTCGTGACCGCCTCACTGGGAACTCTCGCGAAAGGGGCTGCCGCCACAGTCACGATCGTGGTCAAGGTCAACGCCGGAACCACTGGTACGATTACCAACAACGCGACCGTCACGGGGCGCGAACTTGATTTGAATCCGAGCAACAACTCCGCCAACAAGTCGACGCTCGTTATCACTCGAGCGGATTTAGACATCGTCAAAACTGACGACATCGACCCGATTCCGGCCGGTGACGTTTTGACTTACACGCTCGCCGTAACCAATCACGGACCCTCCAATGCCACTGGAGTCACCGTTACTGACTCGCTCCCTGCGAACCTCACGTTTCTCTCTGCATCAACGACTCAAGGAACGGTCTCCGTCGTCAATGGTTTGCTGACCGCGAACCTCAATGACTTGGCAGTCAATAACTCCGGCACCATCACCGTGCGTGTGAGAGTCTCACCAAGCACCACCGCATCGCTTTCAAACACTGGCAGTGTCACCGGAAACGAACCTGACCCGATTCCGTCCAACAACACTTCAACACAGCCGACGGTTGTGATCACACGGACCGATCTTGAGATCGTGAAGACCGATGACGTTGATCCAGTGACGGCTGGTAACCTGTTGACGTACACGCTGGT
>CAIJTL010000218.1 GCA_903823545.1 uncultured Planctomycetaceae bacterium | reverse complement strand
GAAGTGATCGACGAACGATTTTCGAGGGGTCGCATCGTAGATCAGTTTCTTATCGAGGTCAGGCTGCTTGAACTTCACGCCGCCGCTTGGATCCACACCGCCGATTCCTGATTGCATCGACATGTCGAGTGCGGCCTGTCGGATCTTGTCGTGATACGGTTCAAAGCGGCGATCGAGCGTCGCCAGCAAATTATGGCGAATGCTTCGCAGATCGAGTTCATACAAATGCCCGCCGGTCGCCGGAGCGAGATAGGCGACAAGCCGATCACTGCTCAGTCGGATTTCTTTGCGAGCATCGAAATTGAAATCGTCGCTATCAATTCGGACCCACGGGCCGCTGCCGGGATGATTGGCCGATCCAAGTTTTCCAGCGACTTCTTCGAGCAGCGTGTCGGCGGCAATGAGGTGTTGATAGATCGCGTTCCGCAAGTGGGGCAAATACAGACCACCAAACGAGCCGTGCCAGTACGGGCAATTGCATTGGCCGCGATACAACTCGGAACGAGCCTCGGCCAATGTGTCGCGATAATCGCCGCGTGAATCGAGCCGCGTCAGTTCTTCTAATCGGCTACTGACCTGCAACGCACGAGCATACATCTCGTTCGCTTCGGGATACTTCACTCGGAAGTTTCGCCAGAAGCCACCACGCATGAACTGCTTGATCTCTGGCCATTCGGAATCCCCTTCGTGCTTCTTGTTCAACGCGGCGAGCGACAATTGACGCTGCGGCGGCAAGACCCACTCAGTCATTTCACGATAGCTGCTGTCGGGCAGGAAGCAGCTTCCGATTGGCGGAACGTTATCGACACACTCACAAAGCGTCGTCGTTTTCAGCCAATCTTGGTTGGCTCGCAACGCATCAAAGAAACGTCGTAACCAACCCCGATTGAAGACCAAGTCATGCGTGCCGGGCCACACGCCAAACTTCTCACCGTCGTCACCGCAAACGGCGATTGCGTTCGGAACTTTGTTCGCGAGGTCGCGCAAGAACGCGATGCTGGCATCCGGCTCTTCCCAGGGAATCGTGTAGCGCAACCGTTCGGCGATTGGGAAAATCGTCAGCAATTGCCCTTCGTCTTCCGTGAGGTAATGCCCGAAGAGTTTTTCTGGCGACAACCCCGCGTTGCGAAAGTGCGAATCATCGAGCACCGTGAACTCGATCCCTGCTGCCGCGATATCGGAGGCGAAGGACTGTTCCCAAACCCGCTCCGGCACCCACATGCCACGCACCGGTTTGCCGAACAGTGTTTCCAAATAATCCGAGTAAAGCCGCATTTGCCCGACTCGGTCTCGCGCTGGAATGCACGCCAAGATCGGCTCATAAAACGGACCGCCAAGAATCTCGACCTGCCCGCTGTGACACATTTCTCTCAGCGAGTCGATGTACTCCGGATGCGCGGCCACGAGCCATTCCAGCAAGCTGCCGGAGTTGTGGATCGACACCTTAATGTCGGGATACTCGCGCAGCACTTCGAGGAACGGCGCGTAGCTGTCGCGATAGGCCTCTTCAAAGACACCCTCGAAGTTGCCGATTGGCTGATGATTATGAAAGACGAGAGAGAGTCGAACCGATGGAGACACAGACGCTTCCTTACTTCGGGGATTTTCTAATTCGATTCCTGGGTTCGCATTGCAGCCAATTGCGCTTCGAGCTCGCGGATGCGGGACTCTCCTTGCAAACGAGCGGCCTCAGTTTCGGCAAAGTTTCGTAAGGCCAATCCGGTTTGCGGATCTGCGAAACGAAACTCGCGGCCATCCATGCGAAGATCGAGTCCCAGCGTTTGGCTGGGCACGATCACCACAGATTTCGATTGCTCCTTCGGAGCAATGGGAACATAGAACCTATTATCGAGCCGGTAACCCAACAGCGGTGGATCGAGGTAGTCGCCGGTAGGGTCGTAGCAGAAATACTCGGTCACTCCGAGGAACTGGTACAAGCCTTTCTTGGCTCCTTGGTCTTTGTTGCGGGTGCTGTTGGAGGTGATCTCCAAAATGAAATCAGGAGCCTTCGGTTCTTCCCAAAGTTTGTAAGTCCGCCGCTTATGCTTCTCGGCTCCGATGACGACCAACACGTCAGGTGCGACTACTTCGGACGGTTCGCCTTCTTCGTAATAGAAGAAGGTGTTGCCAGCGACATAGACATCGTTGCGATCTTGAAAGTGAATCTTCAGAGACTCAACAGCGTAGCTGAGCGGTTCAAACTGAAAGTCGCTTTCGGCCATAGGTTGACCATCAGAATCGGGGTACTCAATGGGTTGAGGAAGACGACCAGATTCATAATTTGGTTTCTTCGGCGGAGATTCAGCGCGGACGGTTACGCGTGGCAGCGTTGTCGGTTCACTGAGAGTTTCTGTAGCCATGGCGACCTCGCGATTTTCGAGGATCAACGGATCAACGTCGCTCATTCCAATGCGGATGAGCAGCATTTGCAAATTACAGTGGACTAGATTTCGATCTGCCTCATAAACTCTGCCGCGTCTTCCGGGGGGACGGAATTGATGTAGAACCCGCTGCCCCATTCAAAACCAGCCACGCCAGTAAGGCGCGGGATGATTTCGATGTGCCAGTGGTACGACTTCAACTCGTAAGTGTCGAACGGCGACGTGTGCAGGATGTAGTTGTAAGGGGGATCGTCGAGTGACTGCCTGAGTTTCAATAAGGCAGACTTTAACACGTGGGCCAGTTCGTCAACGTCCGCTTCTTGGACGGTTTCGTAATGGCTCATGTGCTTTTTCGGGACAATCCAAGTTTCAAACGGAAACCGAGCGGCGAACGGACAGAATACCACGAAGTTGGGAGATTCCATCACGATGCGATCGCCAGCTTGCGTTTCTTCACGGATCATGTCGCAGTAGATGCACCGACCGCGCCAACCGAAAAAGTCTTTGGCACCGCGCATCTCTTCCTGAACCTGAATGGGGACCACAGGCGTCACAATCAATTGCGAATGGCAATGCTCCAGTGAGGCTCCCGCTAGGTGTCCTTCGTTTTTGAAGACCAGCGGATGAATCAGCCGACGGTCACGCTTCAAGTCCACGAGCCGATCGTGGTACATCCACAACACTTCGCGGATCTGGTTGGCGGGAAGCGACGCGAAGCGGCTTTCGTGGTGCGGGCAATCGAGAATGACTTCGTGAGCCCCGATCCCTTCCATGACGTCGTACATCCCGACGCCTCGGCTTTCGAATTGCCCTTCCACTTTCAGCGCCGGAAACTTGTTCGGCACAGTGCGGACTCGCCAACCTGGCCCATTGGGGACCGAGCCGTGATTGCGATAGGCAACAATCTCGGCCGCCGAAGCTAATTCGTTTCCCTCACAGAACGGACAAAACGACTCGGCAGGGCGAGCGGTTGACGCATCGAAGTCGGTCGGTCGCTTGGCGCGATCAGGAGCAATGATCACCCAGCGGCCGGTGATCGGGTCTTTGCGAAGTTCGGGCATGGTGTCTTTCTTAAAGCAGTCCTAAACCGTAGCCACAAGCTGCCAGCTTGTGAGCGAGCCAGCATATGAGCAAAGAGCTGGCAGTTACGTCGCGCGGCGATAAAACGGGAGGTCAACGATCGTCGCTGACTCTCGCTTGCCGCGAACATCGACTTCGATACTCGTTCCAGCGACCGCAGCGTCACGAGAGACGTAGGCCATCGCGATCGACTTTTCGAGAGTTGGTGAAAATGTCCCGGAGGTGACTTCGCCAATCGGTGAAGCATTCGATGAATCAACGGCGGTACCGATGCCGAAAATCTGCGAGCCTTCGCGAGCGATGCGGCGACCAGCGAGCACAACACCGACACGACGCTTTGCCGGAGGCTGCGGCTTGGTGAGCAACGCACTCTTTCCGATGAACTCTTTCGAAGTGAGCTTCACCGCAAACGAAAGTCCGGCGGTGATGGGATCGGTCGATTCGGAAAGCTCGTGGCCGTAAAGCGGCATGGCTGCTTCGAGCCGCAACGTGTCGCGGCATCCGAGTCCGCAAGCGACGAGGCCAACCGAACGGCCTCGTTCTATGAGCTCATCCCAGATTCGCTGACCATGAGCGTTCGGTAACATGACTTCCACGCCGTCTTCGCCCGTGTAGCCCGTGCGACTGACGATACTGGGGACGTCGAGCACGTTGGTCTCGCTGGCGAAGTAATACTTCAGTGAGGCAACGTCCGTTGTTGTCATTGCCGAGATCAACTCGATTGCTCGCGGACCTTGCAGCGCGATCATGCTCCATTCGAGAGTCAGGTCTTCCACACGCACATCGAAGCCGCCGCGATGACGCTCAATCCAATCGACGATTTTCAGACGGTTCGACGCATTCACGACAAGCATGTGACACGACTCGAATCGATAGACCAACACGTCGTCCAGAACGCCGCCCGCTTCGTTTGTTACCAGCGAGTAGCGGACTTGTCCCAATTTGAGCGATGCGACGTCGTTCGTCAGCAAATGATCGAGAAACCGCACGACATCCGGCCCTGTGAATCGCAGCCGTCCCATGTGAGCGATGTCGAATAGTCCTGCCGCTCGCCGGACCGCGTGATGCTCTTCGATGATCGAGGTGTACTGCACCGGCATGTGCCAGCCACCGAATTCAACCATTCGCCCGCCGTTCGCGACGTGCCACTCATGAAACGGAGTTTTTTGAAGTTCGGACATTGTGGTTATTCCCAAAACGTAGCACAGGCGGCCCGCCTGTCTTTTCAACAAGACCAGAGGCAGGCGAGCCGCCTGCTCTACGATTTCACTTCGTCCCAATGCAGTACAACATCTCTTGTCGCTTCCCATCGACTCGACTGGCCGCACGCATATAAATGCGACTGCCGCAGAACGTCGGCGTTGAGAAGACGTCTTCAGCGAGCTGATTCTCGCCAACAAGCTCAAACGCATCGGGCTTCGTTTTGAAGACGTAGGTCTTGCCCGACTCATTTGTCGCGAAGAGATGTTCGCCGACCATCACCGGCGATGCACTGAACGTTCCACCGAGTCGGCCCTTCCAAACTTCTTTGCCCGTATCGCTCTTCCAGCACATGGCAACGCCCGCATCGAGCACCGCATAAAGATGACCGTCGCGAACCAGCATTGACGGGACATAAACCCGCGAGCCGTTTTCCCACACGACTTTGCCAGAGCCGTCCGCCTTCACTGCCGACAGGTGATTCTTCGGATAACCGCCGCTCGTGAAAATGAGATTGCCGTCAGTCACCGTTGAGGTCACGCACTCGGTCGTAGAGCCTTCGATCTCCCACAGCTTCTTGCCGTCGAGCGGATTGAAGCTTGTGACCAAATCGCAGCCGCTGAAGAAAAGCTGCTCGCGCCCAGCGACATTAAGAATGATCGGCGAGGTGTAATTCGGAAACTTCGGTCGCGGTTGTTGCCAGACGACTTTGCCCGTCGCTCGATTGAGTGCCGCGATCGCTCCCGTTCCCCCTTTGTTGTCGGCGGAAACGATGACCAGCGATTGGTAGACCGCCGGCGACGAACCAAAACCTTGATGCAAGACGTAATCAGTGATCTTCGTTTGCCACAACTTCTGCCCGTCGAGGCTCAGCGCTGTCGTGTGAATCGCGCCGCCGTTCAGGAAGTTGATGAAGACACGCTGACCATCGCACGCCAGCGTCGATGACGCGAGCGAGCTTTTCTCATTCCCTTTTTTCTCGAACCCACCGCGATGAATCTCTGTTTGCCAAAGTTGCTTGCCGGACAGCCGATCAAAGCAGAGGACCGATTGCACTTCGCTGTCGTGATCCGCAGTCGCCAGAAAGATTTGATTGCCGACGACCGTCGGCGATCCATGACCACGTCCCGACACCGGCGTCTTCCAGACGATGTTCTCTTTATCGCTCCAAGTCATCGGCGGCTTCTGATCTGCAGCCGCGATGCCGTTGCGTTGCGGGCCTCGCCACCACGGCCAATCGTTTGGAGAAACGGTAATCGGTCCGGCATCGCCCCCTTCGCGAGTCTCAGCAGCCCCAAGCAGACTAGACGTCGCGAGACAGAAAACGGTCAACAACAAAACGGACAGCGTGAACCGAGTTCGCAGCATGGATGAGTTCTCTTTTGAGGATGGGGCCGTGTTGTTCGATTGCCAATTCGGCGGCGAGTGTAGTCCGCATTCACCAACAGCGGGAATCGACCGGCGGCGAGAATCTACGCAGCCATGACGCGATGAGTGATGAGCCGGATATTGCCAACCCGAAGGGTTGCCATCCCATTAGCCGGGATTGAGCGCAGCAACACCCCTGGACTCTGAGCGATGAGTGTTTGCATCCCAGCGGGATGCCAGACTGCCGCGCTACGACCTCACCGGGGTCGAACCAACGTTTGGACCGATACCGGGGCGTCGCTGCGCTCAGCCTCCGGCTAATGGCTGCCAAGCCTCCGGCTTGATGTTGCGCTCTCAATGAACGGAGCGATGACGGCTACGTTCCGACGCTTCGCCACTTACTTTTTCTTCTTCGGGGCGAAGAGTTGATCAAGACCTTGCTTGATCACTCCATCAACTTTGTCGGGGACCTTTCCTTTGAGTTGATCCTCCAACAAGTTTCCAACGGCTGATGCGCCAACGTCTCGAGCGAGTCCGGCAAGGACGCGGTTGTCGAGTTGTGGGCGAGTGAGTGTTCCACGAATCGGAATCTGCACCGTCTTCCCTTTGAGGCTGCCGAGTAGTTTGTCGTTGCTGCCGACCCATTCGTCTTTGATCGGAATGTCGGCGATCAAATCGAGACTCTCGTCGAGTCCGACTGAGCCACTCGTCCGCACGACCAAATCAGAGAAGACGAACGTGGCTCCTTGATGAGTGACTCTTTCCTCAACGAGCCGAAATGGAACCGCTTGAGCAGGCATCTTCATGAAGGGCCGCTCGCGGTTGAGCGCCTTCGGCGGACGGCGTTGCACGATCGAGCGGATTTGTTCGACGGCACCAACGATTTCCGCTGCAAGACTTCCCGGACGGACTTGAGCGTCGTGAACGACGAGCGATCCATCGACATCGCCAGTCGTCATCGCTGAGAGTGGCAACGAACCGGAGGCAACATCTAGCGAGAACCGTCCTTCGACTTGAGCCGCATCGGCCAGCAACGGAGCGACGAACTTCAGCCATTGATTGCACAACTCCGGCGAGAGCCGGACTTGATCGAGCACTTTCTCTTTCGGCAACACGAGCAACGACGGAGTGACATCAAAGCGAAACTGCGGCTCCAGATGCAGCTTTCCTTCATTGACCGCCATGTCGATCGGGTTGAGCCGTCCGACACCCTTATCGATCCGCAGAGAAATATCCGCCGTTCCGAAATTCATTCCATATGCGATTGCCGACGCCCAGCCGATCCCCGCTTGCCCACTCAGATCGCTTGCGTTGGTTTCCGAAACTGTGCTCGATAGCGAGGCACTCGCCAGCGTCCCACGTAGTGCAAACGGACGGCGGTCCTTTCCCGTCAATTGCACGTTCTTCCGAAACGACTCGCTGAATCGTTTCGCCAGCGCGTCCCAGTCGTAGGTGAACTCGCCGGAGAGATCGACTCGCTGCTTGGTCGAACATTGCTCAAGCTGACCTTTTGCAGTCGCACTCAATCCGTCAACAACGAGCGACGTTCCTTCAACGACCAACTTGTCCGCCTTTGAGTCGTAAGCCCCTTTGCCTGACATCTTCAATTGTGGCTCGGACCAAAGAGGTTCCCATTTTGATTGCTGTCCCGACGCGACACGCAGTTGAAACAACTCGAACTGATCGACCTGACCATCGAGGTTTCCCGACAACACGTCCGATTGATCTGTCACCGTCGCCGTGCCGGATAACGTTCCGCCGACAAAGTACGACGGCGTCGCCAGTGCTTGATTCTTCCATTTCGAAACTTGCTTCAGATCCGCTCGATACTTCGCGTCACCAGCCAGCTTTGCGAGCCCCGACTTTCCGAGCACACAGACCAAATTGTCGACTTCGCAAGCGACCGCATTTCCAACCAACGTTGATCGCGGCGATGTCCAAGTTTGTTTCACTCCGTCCCAAACGCCTGATGTCGCCAGCTTGGCTTGCGGTTCTTGGATCAACCATTCTGGTCCGCGTACGCTGAGCTCACCGAGCGTCGCAGTCACTTGCGTCACGTCGATTTGAGTTGAGCGGCTACTGACATCAGCCGTCAAATCAATCGTTCCCGCCAGTCGCCAGTCGGCAACATCGACGATCGGACGCAGTCGGTTTTGCCATGTCGTGAGTAAGCCATTGAGCTTTGCGGATGTCGCATAGGTCGGCTCCTTCGCCGTGAGATCGACCGGCTGTTGCAGAGTCAGTTCCAGCACATCGCCCGCGCTGTTCAATCGCAACTTCGCGCTGTCGATGCTGGTCAGCTTTTGCGTTTGACCTTTCTGAGCCTGCCCGGTCGCTGCGACCTTCAACTCTAAGTGCTGCTCGCGCCACTCAGTTTCCTTGGAGACAACGTAAGCAAAATCATCGAGCGTGATATCCGAAGTGAATTGAACTCGTCCGTCATCATCGCGCCGAATTGCTCCTGTTGCCTGCATCTGACCGGCGAGCTGTTCGTGTCCGAGGTCGATGAAGCGTTCAATGTTGTCTTGCAGCTTTGTGAGATCACCGGTCGCTTGAAACTTCGCTTCGTCGAGCGTTCCGCTTCCCTTGAGTCGCAAGAAGTCGGACGAACAGAGGATTTCATCGACGATGATTTCTGACTGATCTTGGTGCGCACGGAATCGCGTTTCGAGCGGTGATTCCCACGACAACCGACGACCATCATTGATTGCCGACAGCCCCGCCAATGTGACGTGTCCGGTCCAGCGACGTTGTTTCTCGACGTCTGCGCCCACGAACTCGATGGCGACTTTGCCGCCGGTAATCTCGGTCCCTTCGCGGACTCGCATTGTCTGCGGCAGTTTCGCGGCGAGCTTCTTCAAATCGACATGCCCGGCGATGCGATAGTCTTCTTCGCTGAGTAACGAGCGAACGATGTCGGCACTTGATTTACCAGTCCAACTCGCAATCGGAATGTCGCCGGTTGCGGTGAGTTCGCCGACTCCGGTAGAAACCTGCAATTCGTTCATCGACAGCCGCCCCTTCGACGACGATGCGCGGCCACTGAGTGAGACTTCATCCAAAACCAAGCGGTCCTGCTTCATCCCGTTCAGCCCGGCCAAGAGCAATTGAGACAACGCCACTCGCCCGTTCCATTCCCATTCGAGCGGTTCAGCCGTGAGTGAGACTGAACCACGGCAGTCGGCATCCAGAACTCCCGACAGATCAGCGTTTGGTTGCACGCGACACAATGCTGCGGCAAAGCGTTCGAGTTTCCAGTTAGAGGCTCGAATCAACACCGGCTTGATATCAGTCGACTTTTTCTTGGGTTCGTCGGCGTTCTTATCAACTCCACCGAAGCGGACGGCAAACCATTCGGCATCGCTCGCTTCGGATTTGTCCTTCGGCAATTTCCCGGCAACAAGATCTAACTCATCGAGCGCTCCTTGGATCGAAACGACTCGCAATGACAACGGTTCGATCGTCGCCTTGCGGTCCGCTTGTTTGTGATCGAGTTCCAGCTTCGCGTACTCAATCTCAACTTGCACATCAGCCGCCGGGCCGGTGCTGGCACCAAGCCCGTTGAGATACTTCGTCACGACGTCTTCGACATTCGATCCGTCATTCCGCAAATCAACATGCACGACTGGTTCGACCAACTTAAGCCGACCAAGATCATTCGCGCGAGTCGCCAGTGTCCATAGCGTTTCACTGGTGGAAAACTCGCGGACCTCCAACAGCGGCTTCCCTTGATCATCGGTCGCTTTCAAGTCGCGAATGACAACGGGAGATAACCATCCGAGCGACGTTTCACCCAGCTCTACTTTGCCAGGAAACGATGGAAACAGAAATTTCGGAACCTGCTGCTTCAAGACAGTCGCCGCAACGATGCTCGGCCCAAACCAAGCGACACCCGCGAGTGAACTCAGCATCAACAGGCTGAGGATAAACAGTCTCGCGACCCATCTGCGCTTCTTGGGTAACGCTGACGGCGCTGAAGATTTTGATGCCGCATTGAAATCGTGATCGTCCATGAGTGCGAAGCCTTCAGATCATAATCGAAGTTGCTTGATACCTCTCGCGGCCAGTGAATGGTTTGGTGAGCCGGGTGGCGTCAGCCCCCGGATAAACCTGCGAGCGGAAGAGTCCGGGGGCTGACGCCGCCCGGCTCACCACAAGCACCTCACTACCACTGGGAACTCATCACCCAATAAAGAAAGCCCGCTCGATCAGCCGAGCGGGCTTTCTTGTCGTACAGAAGTTTGCCTTCAAGTCTGGCTTCCTGCCGGTGCCGTGAGCGTCCCTGTTCAATGGCTTGAAGTCATATTCTGCCTCGAAATCACGTCATGTTTGAAATGCGCTGCGTTAGAACACATCCAAGATGAAGTGATGACCGCGGTAATACGGTTGATCGGTGTTGTAAAAGTTGTACCAGTTCTTGTTTTGAACCGGGATTCGTTGCTGTTGGTTGTACCTGTAGTACAAGCTGTCGTTGCTCCCCTGCGGTCGTTGGAAGTTGTGTGGGTAATACACGTAGGGGTAATAGTTGAACCGATTCCAGTCGGTCGGCTGACCGCGTCCGGCAGCTTCCGCCGTGTTCGAACCGTCGAATTGAGTGGCGATGACAACCGCCAGCATGATCAAACCTGTCGAGAGGATTCGTCGCATCTTGAGTTCTCCTGAGTGAGCGGGCCGAATGCCTCGCACACTCATGATCGGCAGCCGGGCAACCGTCACCACACGAAAAATCGTCAGACTTTCGCGCACCGGCAATCTTCGCACGACTTGAGCCTCGAACGGGTGCCGCCGTAACCTCGCAATTTGACCGAGCCGATGTGTGACGACGAGCCCCAAAGAACGGCGATCCGATGAACAATCCAATCCACACCAAGCCAGATCAATTGTTGTCACCAGAGAT
>CAIJTL010000217.1 GCA_903823545.1 uncultured Planctomycetaceae bacterium | reverse complement strand
CGATCTGAGGTCCAGCCGGACAAGCGGGGCTGGTTAAAGTCATCTCCACATAGATTTTCTTGTCGTCCCGATTGACCGAATAGACCAAGCCGAGGTCAACAATATTGACCATCAATTCTGGGTCGATCACTTGCTTGAGTGCCTCAATCAAGCGAATGTCGTCATCTGCTCCGGGTTCGGGTGTTGGAACTGCATCGCCGCTGGCTGAGACGGCAGAGACCACGGGAATGTCATTGCCAGCGACGGCTCGCGGAACTGTGGATTCAGCGGTCGGTGACGGCGGCAACTGTGCCCCGGCAGGGCCGACAAAAACTTCACCGTCGCGAACCTGAACTGCGAATATCGGAATTGCTCGTGTCGCTGGCATGCACAACGCATTGCCGGTCTTCAAATCGAACTTCGCCCCGTGACGCGGACAGGCAATTGTACCGTCGACAACTGGCCCGTCGGTTAGCGGTTGGCCGTCGTGCGAACAAACATCTTCCACGGCAAAAAAATCATCGCCGACTCGCACCAGCAACGCTGGCACATCATCCACAATAATCGACTTTCGCCCATTCGGCGGAACTTCAGTAACAGCGGCAACTCGTTCAAACGTGGGCATATTGGCCAAGGCTTATCTGCGAAAAAGAGGTAAAGGCGGCAGTGGTTGGAGCAATTTGAATATCGGAAAGTAGATCAGTCGAAAAAGGTCTCTACCCCAATCTCCGAAAACTTTGCTGAAGATAAATGTTCGAAAAATGACTTCATCAATCCAGACAACAATAAAAAGAGTGATGTATCCCAGCACGAAAATGAAACCTGTGAGGGCACTGACGCGAAGATCGTCGTTTTTCGTCAGGACTCATGGCGATCCGCCTTCTACGACATTCACTCACCGATTCCCAGTTTTCGCTCCACAGCTTGATTGAGCGTGTCACGAACAAGCTCTACAGGAATACGATCCGAAACAATCTGCAGGAAGCCTTGAACAATGACGTGCATCGCCTCGAACTCCGACAGTCCGCGAGCCATGCAATAGAAAATCTGTTCGCGATCGACCCGGCCTGCGGTCGCACCGTGAGTACAACGTACGTCGTCGGCTTCGATTTCAAGTCCGGGGATTGCGTCGACTCGACATGTGTCTGACAACATGAGTGCGTCGTTACGCTGATAGCCGTCGGTCTTCTGAGCTTCTGGCGCGACCTTGATCATGCCGCGCCAGACGACTCGTGCGCGATCGCGGATCACGTCTTTGTAGAGCAAGTCACTGCGAGTATCCGGCGCGTTGTGCCATTGCTGAGTGTAGTACGAAAGAACTTGCCGATTCGTCGCGAACGTCACGCCGTTAACTTGCGCCTCGGCCCCGCGACCGTCGAGATGCACGTCCTGATGAATGTGAGCCAGCTTGGCTCCCAGTCCTCCGACCGTCCACTGCAACATTCCGTTCGATTCAACTCGCCCCGCTTGATGCGCGAAGTGCCACGTCTTGTCGTTCCAGTTCTGCAATTGAACGTATCGCAGTCGAGCCTCTTTGCCGAGTATGAGTTCGACCGCGCCGACATGCAGTCCGGCTACATCGGGAGTTGCAGAGGATGTTTCTTCTAGCAAGGTCGCGCTCGCACCGTCTTCCAGGATGACGAGTGTGTGGCTGAAGTCCGCCGCCCCTGCCGCGCTCAGTCCGATCAAACTGTTGAGTGGCTCGTCGATCGACACGCCTCGCGGCACGAACAGCACCGTTCCGCCAGTCCAAAACGCCGCGTGCCAACTCGCGAAACGATCTCGCCGAGCCTCTACGCCACGCTTACCGAAGTACGGCTCCAGCTTCTCGCGATGTTCCACCAACAGCGTGCTCAAGTCGCCGAACAACACTCCTTGCTTTGCGTACTTTTCATCAAGCGTCGCCCGCGTCGTGTGCCCATCGACGTGAGTCACCATTCCGGCGAACTCCGCCCGATCCTGCATCAACGATCCGAACGTCGCCGCTTCGGATGGTTCAGAGCGGACATGAAACTGGTCCGGCCGAAACGTGCGTGTCTCGACCCGCTTCCAT
>CAIJTL010000216.1 GCA_903823545.1 uncultured Planctomycetaceae bacterium | reverse complement strand
TCTACGCCGAAGAATCCGAAGAGTCGCTGCTCAATCTGCGACGTCAGCTTGATCTCCTCAAGACCGAGCCGAACAACATTGACAACGTGCAAGCGGTTCGTCGCTTGATGCACAACTTGAAGGGAGCCTCAGCCACTGTCGGCTTCACCGCCGTTTCAAAGCTCGCTCACCAAGCAGAAAACATTCTCGATCGCACCACCGATGGCGAAGCAATGTTCTCCGTTGAGTTGATCCCATTGCTCAACAGCGTCGTCGACACGATGGAAGACCTCGCCGCGAGATCGTTCGAGACCGGCGCGATGTTGCGGCGGTTGACTGATTTGCTGGCTCGACTTGATGCGGTTTCAGAACTAACCCGAAGCGCCAGCGAGGGCGATTCCAAGAGTGATTTCTCAACGCCCTCGCTTCGGTTTAGTCACCCAGTTTCGCAACAGACTCTTGAAGCCAATAGCGACATAACCCACCCCCACCCTGCTTGCCAGGGTGGCTCGCGGGCCTCTGCGATACAGGAAGATCCCGTAGAAGCCGCGTGTAGTGCAGAGGCCCGTGAACCACTGGGGCAAGCCCAGTGGGGTGATGGGCAGTCGGTTACGGCCGAGGAATCAACCGAAACACGCATCCTCAACGTGCTTGAATCGCTCACGCCTGCGTTCATCGACATCGACGCCGCGTTGCCGCCGAGCATTGGGACGATGATCCCGTCGATCAACGACCTCGCACAACGAGCGACCGCCGCTGCGTCACCAACCGGTGAGACGGTCCGCGTGCCCATCGAAAAGCTCGACGCACTCGTGCGACTCGTCACTGAACTGGTCGTGAATCGCACGTCGTTCGAGCAACGGATGCAGGGACTCAACTCGGCGAAAGAAGAACTCCGTTTCAGCCTCAAACGGATTCAAGAACTCGCGTCGAAATTCTCAATCGACTTAGACACGAAGACGAATGCTGGCGAGATCGCCATGCCGTGGGATTTGGCGGGATGCGATATGCCGAAGACGGAAGTAGTGCAAAAGCCTGATGACCACCGAGGCAAGCTCGGTGGGGTTGAAGACAATGGTCGGGACCACAATGAATTCGATGCGATTGAACTCGACCGCTACACCGAACTGCACATTCTCGCACGTTCGCTGACAGAAGCGGCCAGCGACATCCACACGGTGCAGAATGAACTCGGTAACGTTTCCGCTGACTTCGACCAACTGCTCAATCGACAAAGTGTTATTTCGCGAGACCTACAAGATCGATTGATGCAGGCTCGGTTGATTCCACTTGGAACACTCGAAGCTCGGCTTGCCCGCACGGTGCGACAGGCTGCCGAGCAAGTTGGCAAATCAGTCAAACTGCATCTCGAAGGGAACTCGGTCCCGATCGACAAGACGATGCTCGATGAACTCGTCGATCCGCTGACCCACTTGCTCCGCAACGCCGTCGATCACGGCATCGAAGCGGCCGATGTCCGAACTGCGCGCAACAAGTCCGCCGAGGCGAGCATCCGCATTCGAGCGTTCCATCAAGGGACGCAAGTCGTGCTGCAAGTCAGTGACGACGGTGCGGGGTTGAACCTCGAAGCGCTGCGAGCGAAAGCCATTCACGACGGTCACGTCAGCGCGAGCAACGCCGAATCGCTCACGAAGGCCGAGCTACAGAATCTGATCTTCGTTCACGGACTCTCGACCGCATCGAGCGTCAGTGAACTCTCCGGTCGCGGCGTCGGCATGGACGCGGTGCGGACGGCCGTCAACAAACTCAAAGGGACGATAACCGTCGATTCGACCGCCGAAGTCGGTACGACATTCAGCATCCGGCTGCCGATGACGCTCGCGATCACAGAAGCCCTATTCGTCGAAGCGGCTCACGAGAAGTTCGCGATCCCGCTGCAAGACGTGCTGCAAATCATCCGCCTCGATCGCAAAGAACTCGACCGAGTCGGTAACTCGCCCGTCCTCCGCATGGGCGGCGTCGTCTACCCGTTGGTTTACTTGCGAGACGCACTGCATCTCGCCGGTTCGGTCGATGACACGCAGTTGTCGGTGCCGGTGCTGTTCGTCAACGTCGGTGACAAGCAAGTCGCCTTCGCCGTCGATCGCATCATCGCCAGCCGCGAGATTGTCGTGAAAACGCTCGGGACGCACTTCCGCCACGTACATGGTTTGATCGGAGCCACTCTGCTCGGCGACGGCACGGTCGTCCCGATCTTGAATTGCAGCGAAGTGCTCGAAGCCCCGGTGATACGCAGTGTGAGCAACGCCGATGAGTCCGACGACGTCGCTCACGACGCTCGAATTACCGTGATGATCGTGGACGACTCCGTCAGCGTCCGCCGCATCACCGCCAAGATTCTCAACGCAGCCGGCATGGAAACAATTCTTTGCCGCGACGGAGTTGATGCCCTCGAAACACTACAACGCTTGCCGAACGCGCCGGACCTTGTCTTGCTCGACGTCGAGATGCCGCGCATGGACGGTTACGAATTGTTGTCGACTTTGCGTTCGCAATCCGATTACGAAACGCTGCCGGTCGTGATGGTCACTTCCCGCTCCGGTGACAAGCACCGCAACAAAGCGGAATCACTCGGAGCGACAGACTATCTCGTTAAACCGTACGACGAAGACGAGCTCATCACCACGATTCAGCACCATGTCGCGAACGCTCGCGAATTGGTGGGTGCGTAGCCCTGGAGTGCTGCGGCCTGACGCAGCCCTCAGATCAATTGGAATAACGACACTGACTAACTACGAACCGTCCTACTCAGAACGCCTTCAGAACGACATTTCAACACCACCGCGTCACGACTTCGAGAGTCCTCATTCCAACCGATGGGAGGGCGGTGTCGAGTCACCGCACTCCAGGGTTTTGTGATATGCCCATCCGCGTCGCCATCGTTGACGATTCGCCATTCACCTGCGGCTTGCTGGCAGAATACCTCGCCGACAAGCCGGGCGTGAAGGTGATCGGCTCCGCGCACTGCGGAGCTGCTGCGATTGAGCTCGTGAAGAGGCTGAAGCCCGATGTCCTCACGCTCGATGTCGAGATGCCTGATGCCGACGGCGTCTCTGTGCTCCGCCGTTTGATGCGCGAATCGCCGCTTCCGGTTGTCATGGTCAGCGGTCTCAGTCGCCGAGCGGCCGAAATCACTCACACTGCGATCACCGAAGGAGCCGTCGATTTCGTCCTGAAGTATTCATCGAGCAGCAACCTCGACACCGCCGCGTTTGAACGCGACTTCGCAACGCGAGTCCGCGCCGCCGCACGCCGACACTGCACCGTAGGACGGGCACTCTTGCCCGTCGCATCCACCCGCGATACGCACCAAATCGCGATACAACTCGGACAGACGAGCAAGAGTGCCCGTCCTACGAATCGCGATTCAACCTCAATCATCGTCATCGGCAGTTCCACCGGCGGCCCGTCCGCTTTGCAACAACTCTTTGCCGAGTGGCCGCACGGGCTTAACGCGGCCATTATCATCGTGCAGCATATGCCTGTCGGCTTCACGAAGACGCTCGCTCTGCAGCTCGATCGACTCAGCGAGATCACCGTCCGCGAAGCCGCTGACGGAGATCCGCTCGTGGTTGGTACGGCGCTCGTTGTCCCCGGCGACTTTCATCTCGTCGTGAATAACGATCATCGTGTTGAGCTGACTCAATCCGAAAAAGTCTCCGGCCACCGACCGTCGATCGACGTCACGATGCAATC
>CAIJTL010000215.1 GCA_903823545.1 uncultured Planctomycetaceae bacterium | reverse complement strand
GCAAGAAGTTTCATTTGGCAGAGAGCAAAGGGCACATAGTCGTCCTCGACTTCTGGGCCACATGGTGCGGCCCCTGTTTGCAAACGATGCCGCTCGTTGAAAAAGTCATAGAAGATTTTGCGGACGCCGGAGTGCAATTGGTAGGCGTCAATTTGGAAGAGCAGGCGAAGCAAATCACTTCGACGATGGACCGCCACAAATTGCATCTGACTGTGGCGATGGACCAAGACGGCGTCGTCGCTGGTAAGTACGAAGCGAGCGCGATTCCGCAAACGGTAGTGATCGATCGCGAAGGAAAAATCGTCCGCCTCTTTGTTGGCGGCGGTCCACACCTCGCTGAGCAGTTGCGCGAAGTACTCCGCGAGCTTCTCGATGGCAGTAAGACGGCGCAGAGACGCGATCATTTGAGGAGTGCGAATAGAGATTGTGGTATCTGTTCGTCCTGGTTGAAGCCGCAGAATAGTCGGCCTGACCAAGTTTGAAAAACGGGGCAGTGGTCCTAGAATCCGGCGAAGTTTTGACTGTTTACTCAATCGCACGGATACGCGTTGAATGAGGCATGTTGCCGTCTTGGGATCGACTGGATCGATCGGCACCAATTGTTTGCAGGTGTTGGATTCTCTGCCGGACCGGTTGAGTCTGGTGGGCATCACAGCCCATAGTCGTTGGCGGGATCTGGCCGAACAGTCGCAAACGCGACATCCTCGTTGGGCTGTTGTGACGGATCAGTCTTTGGCTCAAGACGTTGAGCGAAACTCTTTTTCGCCGAAGACCGAGATCCTCTTTGGAGAGGCAGGGATCGAGCGGATTGCTTCAGCTCCTGAAGTCGATGTGGTGGTGAGCGCGATCGTTGGTGCCGCGGGTTTGCGAGGAACCTGGGTCGCGCTCGAACATGGCAAGACGGTGGCGATCGCGAATAAAGAAACGCTCGTCGTCGCGGGGCCGCTTGTGATGGATTTGGCGAAGCGGACGAACGCCGCATTGCTGCCTGTCGATAGCGAGCATAGCGCGATCTTTCAGGCATTGCAGGTGGGGCGGGCCAATGAAGTCCGTCGTGTGGTTTTGACTTCGAGTGGCGGCCCATTTCGCGGACGAACGCTGTCGCAGTTGAAAGAAGTCACACAAAAAGAAGCGTTGGCACATCCAACGTGGAACATGGGGCCGAAGATTTCGATCGACTCCGCCACGATGATGAACAAGGCGTTGGAAGTCATTGAAGCCAAATGGTTGTTCGGTTTGCGCGACGATCAAATTAGTGTCGTCGTGCATCCGCAATCAGTCGTGCATTCGTTTGTGGAGTTCGTCGACGGCAGCGTGATTGCTCAATTGTCGCCGCCGGATATGCGATTGCCGATCCAATACGCGCTCACGTATCCCGACCGCTGCGAGTCGGTTGCTAAGAAGCTCGATTGGGGCCGCCCGTTTGATTGGCATTTTGAGCCACCGGACTTGGATGCGTTCCCTGCGCTGCAATTGGGGTTTGAAGTGGCATCGCGCGGCGGGACCTGCGGCGCGGTGCTTAATGCGGCCAATGAAGCGGCTGTCGAAAGGTTCCTGGCGGGATCGCTCGGTTTCTGCGACATTCCGCGTGCTTGTCGAGCGGTGCTCGACCAACATGACTTTGATCCAACTCCGTCGCTGGATGATTTACTGCGATTGGATCGTTGGGCTCGCCAGGAGGTGACTCGGTGGACCTGATTGCCGCTTTTGATCCTGCAAAATTCGCCAGCACAGCCCTTAGTTGGGTTTGGGTGGCATTGGGCTTGGGCTTAGTGATCTTCTTTCACGAGCTGGGGCACTTTGCAGTTGCGAAATGGTGCGGCGTATTCGTCGAACGCTTCAGTATCGGCTTCGGCCCGATTCTGTGGAGTTTCAAACGAGGTGACACAGAATACGCGCTGTCTGCGGTGCCGTTCGGCGGATATGTCAAAATGCTTGGGCAAGATGACATGGACCCCAGCCAATTGAGCAGCGAAGAGATCGCCGAAGATCCGAAGTCGTATTCGGCCAAGAAGGTTTGGCAGCGAATGGCGATCATTTCTGCCGGCGTGATCATGAACATCATCACGGGACTGCTGTTCTTTGCGATCGCATTTAACACCGGAGTACAAGCTCGACCCGCACGTCTTGGACCGATCATCGTTGGCAAGCCAGCGTGGAAGTTCGGCCTACAGACAGGCGATATCATCACTCAAATCAACGGTCGCAAATGCTCCGATTTCGGTGACATTATGCGAGGAGTGGCGCTCACGACAGGTGAAGTGAAGATTGAGGGCGAGCGTGCGAACGGCGAAAAGTTTTCGATGACGATGACTCCCGATAAGACCGACACGCGTCGGATGATCGGTGTCGCGCCGAGCTGGGATCTGAAGCTCACATCTTTGGGTGTCGAAAACGGCCCCAGTGTTATTGCTGGGACTCCGGCTGCTGATGCCAAAGAGTTCTTGCCTCGTGACCGAGTCGTTGAGGTTGGTG
>CAIJTL010000214.1 GCA_903823545.1 uncultured Planctomycetaceae bacterium | reverse complement strand
CGCAAAAACCGTGATAGTCGCTGCAGTGACCTCGCCGTTGTTCGATGGCATGGACTGAACTCGCAGCGAGTGAGGCATTGACGTGATCGTAAGTGAAATTGCCTGAGACCCACGTCATAACGGCGTCGAGATCCTGTAATCCGCCGTGACGGTTTGGAACGATCTGTAGCAACAGTTTTTCAAACCGCGCGTCGGCAACAATCGCTTGAGTCTCATTGCGACGGTACGGCTCAAAACTGGTCGGCCATTTCGTCACGCGTTGAACATTCGCGGGCTCGATGTTCCAACGGAGTTCCCAAACTTTGATCTTCAGATTGTGTTTGATGATTTGCCCACCCTGTGGGTTCGCAAATTCAAAGTAGGCGAAGCGATTGCCAAACACCGGCTCATCGGCAATTTGCGGTGTCATTGATTCTGGAAAGGTCGTGAGTTCCGACGCCAGCAGTTCTTGGCCGTGATCGCTTGTCGGAATTGGCAACCAGACTCGCAGCAGCTTGGTCTTAGAAGGGGCAGTCACAATCACCTGAAACTCGACGTCATATTCGACGGGGTTCGATCGCTTGGCCGAGTACGGCTGACTCGGATCGAGTTCCTGCACATCGTCAGAATACGCGACTGAGGAACCCCCGATAATCAAAGCGAACAACAACCAGAACTTCATGGTTGCCCCTTTGTCGATTCCGTCGTGAACGCAGGCCGAACTCCGAATTCGTAAACGGCACCACCAGCGATCGCCCCTATGATCGGAGCGACGATGTAAACGGTCAGCCAACCGGTTTCCTCGAAACCCGGCAGTGCGATTCGTCCCCAGCCAGCCAGCGCAGCAAATAGTCTTGGACCGAAATCTCGCGCGGGGTTAAAGCACGCTTGTGTCAGCGGGGCCAACACCGAAATCAAAGCGGCCACCGTCAACCCGATGAAAACTGGAGCAAGCCCCGACATCGGTCGACCATGATTGCGTTCGTCCGTCAGTGCGAAGACGACAAACCCCAAAACCAACGTTCCAAGTAGCTCGGCTGCGAACGCCACTTTAAATGGGACGCGAGCCCTGAGCATTTCGTGCTTCGTTGAAGAATAAGGTTCAGCACCATCGGCGAAGCCGCCCGGATTTGGAAAGTATTCGCCGTAGCACATCGCCGTCACGATGCTTCCTGGCTCACCGCGAACGACACCTTTCTCGCGTTCCTTCGCATCGAGAAGCGGACCAAACAACACAAAAAGCGACAACGCAGCGAGAAACGCTCCGATCATCTGCCCGCCAATAAATTGCAGAACTCGGTTCTTGGGAAAACCACGCCACAACGAGAGAGCCAATGTCATTGCCGGATTCAGATGAGCGCCACTCACGCCGCCGACAGAATACGCCGCCAGCATGATGGCGATGCCCCACACAATGGCCACTTGCCAAAGCCCCTGTTGAGCCCCCGTGAGAACCGCCGCGTGAACCACGCCGCAACCAAAGAAGACCAGCAGATATGTTCCCAGGACTTCAGCAATCACTTGCTGGGATAGCGTCGGCTGCTTCACGGTCAGTCTCCATGCTCATCGTCAAAAGGCGGCACGTTCTAACTGTCGTTAGAATGTTCTGCAACTCTCGCCAATTAGAAGAGAGGCATCGCATTTTCGCGAATGAAGACAGCAATTGTCGTCAGAACATCAAACGAGCAAACCGTTACAAAGTACCGACTCGCGAAGTGAAACAGACTACCGAATCAACCCTCAAGGCCGCTCATGCGACCGTTGCTGTCACCGAATGAATCAATCGACGCACCCATTCGATCGAAGAGTGAAAGGAAGAGATTGTTAAGCGGGATCTCTTTTTCCGTAACAATGTAGCGGCCTGGTTGAATCGTCTTGTTGGCTCGGCCCGCAACGATGATTGGAAGGTTATGGTGTGAGTGGGCATTGCCATCACCCAAACCGCTGCCAAACATCACCGCACAGTGATCGAGCAGAGTTGCTTCCCCCTCTTTGACCGACTTGAGTTGTTGGATGAAGTAGGCGAACTGCTCGATTTGGAATTTGTCGATCTTTTTGAGCTTGTCCATTTTGTCCGCCTCGTTGCGGTGATGAGACAGTTCATGATGTCCTTCGTTGACGCCGACCATTGGGTAGGTCTTGTTGCTGCCGGCGTTGCCGACCATGAATGTTGCCACGCGAGTACTATCCGTTCGAAACGCGAGCATCATTAAGTCGTACATCAAACGCAGATGCTCGCCACCATCCTTAGGTATCCCTTTCGGAATTTCATAATCGGGCCGAGTGTTCTTCGCGTTTGTTTCGGCCTGTTCAATGCGTGATTCGATCTCACGAACGGCGGTGAAGTATTCGTCAATTTTATGGCGATCGGTCTGACCGAGTTTTTCTTTCAACTTCGCGGCGTCACCAGCGACAACATCGAGAATGCTTTTGCGATTCGCCGCCCGCTTCGCGCGAGCTTCCGGATTGTTTTCTTCGCCACCAAAGAGCCGCTCGAAAGCTTGTCTCGGGTTGATCTCTTTGGCCATCGGCGTTGATTCGGTCTTCCATGAAATGCTGCTGGAGTACGCACAGCTATATCCCGAATCGCAATTGCCCGACGTGCGGCCCGGTTCGATACCGAGTTCGAGTGACGGCAACCGCGTTTGATTTCCGATCTTCGCGGCCACATGTTGATCGGCCGATACCCCAACCTTGATATTCGCTCCCGCCGTTTTCACGGGGTGAGCTCCTGTGAGAAAGCTTCCCGCCGCACGCGCGTGGTCGCCGGGGCCGTCACCCTTGGCTCGACCGTTATCCTGAGCCAATCCGCTGATGACCAGCACGTCGTTCTTGTGCGGAGCGAGCGCTGCAAGCGACTCACTGAGTTCATAGTCGGCACCTGGAGCCTTCGGAAACCAGGCCGACTGAATCACTCCGTTTGGCTGAAACACAAATGCCAGTCGAGTTGGAATCCCTTTCCCCGCTGCAACGGCCTTTTCGGCTGCGACACCCAAAGCGTGAGTTGCCAACATCGAATCAAGGACCGGCAAGGCCACCGCCGCACCCAACCCTTTCAACATTAATCGACGCGAGAGTAATCCCGAATTCGAAAACGTCCGCAACGTGGCTCGATTGGCTGCGGTGATGTGATTCATCATGTGGCTCATGGTTCAAGCTCCCCCAAGAAGGCTGTTTCTGCGACGCTTGGTCCGCCGCGTGGATTCCAACGACGAATGACAGACTATTGCTCAATCAGAATGAAGTTCAATCTCGGCAGCCAGCATATCACACCTCAAACAAGCTTTGTTCCAAAAAATGTCGACTTCAATCCGCACACCCGCAAAAGTTGGTTCATCTCAGATGCCGTGTGACACCCGGGTTCATCCAATTGTTGTTGGAAATAGTCATTCGGCGATGAGTTCTTCTCGCAATGAAACTCTTAACGACGTTTTCATCGCCAAGACGTAGATCATCACGCGACCGATGGGTGTTCGACCAACCAAGTTCCCCAAGGGACACCCCATTGTCGACAGTCTCCCCGCCGTGAACCTCGCTTTGGGAGGTACCCCCAACGGTATCACCATCAATGGCGTCTGGGACGTGGCGACACAGACGGCCAAGCT
>CAIJTL010000213.1 GCA_903823545.1 uncultured Planctomycetaceae bacterium | reverse complement strand
GGCCACGTCAAAGGGGCCTTCACGAACGCAATCGAAAATCGCACAGGTCGCTTCGAGGCGGCTCACGGAGGCACGATCTTCCTCGACGAAGTGAATTCGATGAGCCACACGCTGCAAGTCAAATTGCTGCGAGTGCTGCAAGAACACGAGTTCGAACGAGTCGGAGACAGTCGCACGATCCAAGTCGATTGCCGCATCGTCGCCGCCACCAATCGCGATTTGTTGGAAGAAGTTGATCGCGAAAAATTTCGCGAAGACCTTTATTACCGCATGAACGTGATTTCGATTTATCTCCCTGCCCTGCGCGAACGGACCGATGACGTGCCGCTACTTGTTGAGCATTTCGCTCGGCAATACGCTCAGGACAACAGCCGACCGGTCCCTAAAGTGGCGCCCGAATTTGTCGGGTTCCTGCAACGTTACTCGTTCCCCGGCAACGTGCGCGAACTGCAAAACTACATCGAACGAGCAATCGTCCTCTCGACCAGCGACACACTCACCGCCGACCTATTACCGCCTCATGTCCGCGGTCTTGCCGCCGTCCGCATGGGACGACCTCAAGCGAACGACCTGCAAAAGATGGCGACAGAACTCGTCTCAACCAGCATCGTCCAAGCTGGCCCCGAAGCAAACGACCTCCACGAACGAGCGGTCTCCATCGTCGAACGCGAAGTCATCCTGCAGGTTCTACGTTCCTGCCAAGGAACCCAAACCAAAACAGCCGACCGCCTAGGCATCAATCGCAACACGCTTCACAAAAAGATCAGCGATTACAAACTGGAGTCCGAAGCACGGTAGCCTCGCTCTCAGTCCGCCGCACTGCTTACCACTTTGTCGACGATGAATTATCCGAGCCGAACGACGTAACCCCTATGGCTGCCAACGAAAAACGCTCGCTGTCACAAGCTGACAACGAGCGTCATGAAGGGTGGCTAATCGGACTTGAACCGACGACCCCCAGATCCACAATCTGGTGCTCTAACCAACTGAGCTATAGCCACCGTATGCCGAACAACGAAGAGCGCTATCCGCTTGATCGGCGAACGTGGGAAAGTATCGGCAGTAGTTCGAGGTCGCAAGGGACGCCCGCCGACTCGGCGCGAAATGGAAGCAACCGGATCACAGCTCTCCGATTCCTGCTTCTATTTGGGCTGGGGTGAGTTGGATGACCTCAGTTTCCGGCAAAGCTAACGGAAGCGAATTTCCTTCGAGTTCATTGATCAGGATGACTTTGACGACACAGCCATGATCAAGAGCCGCCTGCACAAGATGACGACGCGGTTCGTCCCAAGTCAAAAAAATACACACGATCGAAGAGATGTGCGGAAACTCAGCAGCAAGCCCCGCACCGATTCGATCAAACGGATTCTCGTGGCAAGCCGGCACATTGGCGAGGATTTCAAGAACCGCACTGATCGGAGTTGTGTTGCGACCTGTGCGAAAGACATGCAGGTCAGGGCCTGCCGCGAAGACATCCAGCAGATGCTCTCCGCGCGAGAAGACGTCGGCAACGGAGGCAGTCAAGCTAATGGCCGCTTCGAGCGATCTGGCATCTCGGCGCCATGGAAGCCGTCGTCGCGGAACGAAAGTGTCAAGAACTAAGCCGAGACGATGGAAATACTCCTCTTGAAACTCACGAACAACCGGACGCGCCAAACGAGCCCACGATCGAAAATCAATGTGCCGGGGCGAATCACCGGGCATGTAATCACGGTTCCCGATGTATTCTGGGGATTCACCAATCTGTGAAGTGAATGAAACCCCGCCGGGTTGATACCGATTGCCAATCTTCAAATTGATGCGTGCGAGCGATTCGAATTTGGGTAGAACCAAGACGGCTGGAAGCTCTTTGCGCCCTAACTGGTTTCGAAACAGATTGAACGGAAACGTCGAAAATGCGCGAAGCGGTGGGATTTGGTAAACCCCTCGACGATGAGGAGTCACCCGTATGGGCAATGTCACGGATTGACCGGGGGGCAATGTCGGAACCATGCGTTCGTCGCGATGAACCTTCCACGAGGAAGGGAGTTTGAAACACTCGACCGCAACATCTAGTAACGGCCAGCGGCTTTCGTTGGTCACGGTGAAGTCAATCCGCAGTGGCTGTCCGGCGGTCACTCGATCAGGCCAATTTCCCGAAATCGACACGCTCATCCATCGCAACATTGATGCAACTGCTGACGTCACCAAGACCAACACTAGCAAGGTGACGGGAAGTTGGTAGATCGGCATGTCATCCGTAATTGACCCCGCCGCTGCCGATATCGCCAAGGCGACCATCACGACTTTACCAGCAGGCGTAAACGGATACAGCCAGATGTAGAACAACATCCCTTGAAAGGGACGCTCTTTAAACATCGCCCGATCAGCAAGTATCGGGCGCATCAGCGCAGCGAACCAACGCGAGCGTGGAGACTTTGATGCGGACCCAGGTTTCGCGGATTCAATCGACATGAGTTCGCGTCCCTGTTTTGTCGACGAGGCAGAGGGATTCATTGCCAACGTCTCTAATACGCCACATCGATCCTACCACAAGTTGCCTGTTTGATTACGTCCCACCGACAACCTCGAATTGAGCTGTTGATCCAGCGGGTTTTTGAACTTCGACCTTTAAATCAGGTGATTCACGGCCAGAGACTTCGACTCGCAACGTGATTGCATGCCGACCCGGCTCCAGTGATGTTTCGAGTTCAGTTTTCGATTCAAACGCTTCCGCATCAATCCACGCTTGAAATGTTTCTGTCGAAGAAATTTTGAACGCCAGCTTGCCGGCCTCGTTGACTTGAATCTCACCCTGAAGAATTAGGACTGTGGAACTCTTGCCGGGACGAAGTTCCTCCAGCGGCAAAGCACCTGCAACCTTGCCATAGGCTGGTCCCCATTCGTCCGGTGTGCTGCCAAGCACAAATTGGCGGATGTGTTCGAGGTGCGGGACCTCGGCCGTGAGCTCTTTCGCTGGCTTCTTCAAGACTCGCCATCGTTGAATCGTCGGAGTCTTACGAATCTCGTATTCGCCCGGCTTACCGAGTTCAGAAATAAACTTTGCAAGGTCCAGAACTTCATTACGCGTCATGAACTTCGTCAGACCTTGCGGCATCAGCGACTTGCCTTCGGCCTCTTCTTCGATATCCGCTGTTGGAATTGTGATCGTTTTACCTTGGACATCACGGATGCGAACACGCGTGTCGTCGCGATCAATCACAACGCCCGTCAGGACGTTTCCGCTTTCCAGAACGAACACTTTCGTGACGTATTGCTCTTTGACGGCGAGATTCGGATTAAGAATTGAGTTCACGACATAATCAACGGGCGACGATCCACCAACGGCACTGAGATCTGGACCAACTTGCCCACCGGCTCGGCTGACGCTGTGACAGCGCATGCAACTGACATCTGCTCGACGAAAAATCTTTTCGCCACGTGCTGCGTCCCCTTTGGCGATGACCTCATTTACAAGCTCTGCGACTTCTTGCTGAGTCGGCGGAGGGACGTCAGCCGCGATCCCCGCTGCTTCACTGAGAACTTCAGATAATGCATGGTCGCTGCGACCGACGGAGTACATATATCGCAACGACATTTTCGCAACATCGACCGAGGGCTTACGATCCTTGATCGCCGCCGCCAGTCGATCTGATCCCTCTTTGCGATTGAAAAACGCATCAAGCATTTCCGACGGATTGTCCTGAGCCGTTGCGTCTTTCAGTACGCTGGCTCCTTGTGTCGCCGCAGATGACAGGTCGATGCCAACAAGCCCTGCCGCCGCCATCATCCTCACGCTGACCGGTCGCCCCGTACCAGATAACTTCAGCAAAGTTTCCTTGCTACTCGCGTCACCAATCGCCACAAGACCTTCGATGGCTGCTCGCTGCAACTCTGCCGGTGACTTGTCATCCGTCGCGAGTGTTTGGAGCGACGTTGCAATTGACGTCACCTTCCAGGCCGTTGCTAAGCGAATCGCCCCCAATTGCAAGGCCGGGTCTTTCGCACTCACTAGTTGATCAAGCGATTTCAGATCGCCAGCAGGTTTTACCTTGCGAGTCGCCGCAGCGTCGCTCAACCAGCCCATCGCCTTTAATCGCAACGATGCATTGAATCCTTCGGGTTGAACGATTTTGTCAAAGACAATTCTCAAATCGTGCTCGTTACCACGATCACAAATCATCTCCACCACGGTCCCCTGTCGCTCCGCCGGAAGCCGGCCACTTTGAAACAACTTCATCACGGGGCCAACTGCGCTCGGCGGATCGTCGCCTAGTGCATTACTAAGCAGCGGCAGGCATGAGAGACAAACGAGCGAGACGAATTGGCGCGAAGAAATTGCAGGAAACATCAGAGACAGCACCATCAGAAAGTAGATGAATCACGAAAAAGCCAGCCACGCGTTTCAGATTTGGCTTTGAGAAGTTTCGCTTTTTTCTCGACAACATTTTTGTCGAACGCGGAGTAGTCAATCAGAACGTGCTCGATAAACGACTCCGGATCAGGGACGACCAGTAGATCTAATTCTTGGCATTCAATCGCGGTGACGCCCAGCACAGCCACCGATGCGAAGCACAGAGTCTCGGTATAGTGCCGAAACGATCGCTCGGCGGAAATTTGGTCTCCGTCATACATCGACAGCTTGTGCTCGTCCTTCGGTGTTGGGCGAAAGGCTTGTGAGGTCACTCGCCCGTGCTGAATGAAGCTGGGGTGAATCTGTCGCAGCAACACGGTGTCATTGTTCAAGACTCGCTCTCCGCCAACTGTCGAATCTCCTGGATCAAAGCTACCCAATCACTGGTGTCATCTAAGTTGAAGTCATGGAAATTGTCAGCCGCCGTCTTTAGGTTCAAGCAATGCCACTGAGCTTGATGGTTAGCCAGGTCGATCTCCAGCGATGCTTCGCAACCACCGATCGTCCACTCAATTTGCACGCCACCTTCCGCAGTTGGGTACAAATACGGCGACGGCAGTTCTTCCGAATAATTAGATTCAAATCGCTGCTCAAGCCAATCCAGGCCAGTACTCGAAGGAGCTACTCCCTTTCCGTCGAGCCAACCGTTCTCCAGGGTTCTCAGCTCGTTCAATCGCGAGGAGAAACTCGCCAAGCCAGCAACATTGCTGGTTTGGGACACGCGCGGCTCAAAGTCCACTTCGCAACCATCGGGAAGGTCCACAAACTCGGTCGGCCGAAAAACACCGCGTTCAAAAATGGCATGTACAAGTTTCATTTGACGCGACCTTGATTCGGTGGAGCCACCTAATTCAGGGCATGATTGCAACGTGCTCGTGATGTCGCGAGCACGTTACACAACGTGTCCTACGTCATTTCTTCAATGCTTTCACTCGACGATCCAAGGTCTTGTTGGTTTCGTCGAGTTGGAACTTGAGGAAGTTGTCTTGGTCATGGACGAGCGATTCGACAGCGATTTCCGAAGCCTTTACGGCATCCGCGCCGGTGAAGTAGCTCAAGGCCCAGATCGCTTGGAGTCGGACGTTGGACTTCTCATCGTTGACTTGAACTTGCAGCAATTCGAGCGGCTTTGAGACCCGATCTCGCCAGTAGGTCAGCACGCGAGTTGAAGCAGCTCGAGCGTTATTGTTCGGCGAACGAAGTTGCTTCTTCAGCAATTCTTCGTTGACGACGTTGTGGCTCTGATGCAACCACAGCGCTTCAGTCATGTGGTGCTCGTACTCGGCGTCGCTCTTGTCGAGCGAACCGATCCAAGTCTTCAGTGCAGCGATGACTTCTGCCGTCGGTCGACCTGAAAGTTCGAGGCGAGCACGGTGTCGAACTCGATCATCTTTTTCTTTGAGCAGGTCGAGCAACTTCGGAATCGGTTGGCCAGCAATTGGTGCAGGCTTGAGCAAGTCACGACCTTCATAGCGGACTCGATAAACGCGACCGTGAATCTTGTCGCGACTCGGGTCACGAAGGTTGTGTTGCATGTGGCCGACGATCGTGTTCTGCCAGTCGGTGAAATAGATCGTTCCATCCGGCGCGACTTCAACGTCAGCGGGGCGGAAGTTGGGGTCAGATGACAAGACGATCGGTTCGACTTCGGTGGCTCCGAAGCTAGAGTCCTTTTCTTGCAGCTTGTACTGCAAAATCCCTTGGATACCGATGACGTTGTTGACCAGAATGTTGCCACGGTGCTCTTCAGGGAAGTGGCTGCTGCTGAGGATCTCTGTCCCCGAACAAGGTCGTGTTCGCTGCTGATAAACCTGCGGCGGATTGGCGTGCTTGTTGGGGTAATCGAGATCGCCAGAGAATAGAATCGCGTGGCGAGGTTGAGCGCCAGTTCCGTCCCAAACAATGTCTTGGCCCCAACGTTCAAAGATGTGGCCGTGTGGATTGGCGAAGCCGAACGAAACATAGATGTCGGTTTTCTGAGTGCGTGGCTCGTAACGGAAGACGCCACCGTTGGCGACTCGGCGAGGTGCGCCCCATGGCGTTTCGATTTGCGAGTGATGGAAGGTCCCCTCTTGCATGTAGAGAGCGCCTCCAGCATCGATCGTGAAGCTGTTGATTGTGTGGTGCGTGTCAGCGGTGTCGAAGCCGTGAACGATTCGTTCTTTGACGTCGTATTTGTCGTCGCCGTTGGCGTCCTTGAGGAACAACAAGTCTGGCCCTTGAGCGACCAGCACGCCGCCGTTCCAGAACTCGAAACCGGTCGGGTTGTGGATGTCTCCGGCGAAGGTCTTGCAGACATCGGCTTTGCCGTCTCCGTTGGTGTCTTCGAGGATCAGCAACCGATCATTCATCGGCTCAGTCGGCATCCAGTGTGGGTAGGTCGGCCAAGTGGAGACCCACAAGCGTCCCTTCGTATCAAAGGCCATCTGCACGGGATTGACCAACTCCGGAAACATCGCTTCGTCGGCGAAGAGTTCGACCTTCATGTTTTTGTGAACGGTCATCTTCGAGATCGACTCTTCACCGGAAAGGTACAGATGCTTGCCTCCCGGCAGCGGGCCGGGCTTGTTCGAGATGACTGGAATCAACGCAGGAATGTTCGAGTCATCCGCCTTGATCGTTTTTCCCTGAGCTGCTGCCCAAACCACCTTGTCACGGTTCGAGGTCTTCACATCGAGGATGTCCAACTCGCGCTGCCCGACTGAGTAATTCGACAGCCCATCTCCATACCCGCCCGGCCCCTCGGAGAATTTCAGAAACGCTCGGTCGCCGTAGGTCGAGTAGCCGTCGGTCACGCGGTAGCGGTTATACCAGTAGAAGTTCTTGTCGAGGACGGCGGCGCGAAGACTAGCAATCTTGTCCGCCACAGATGGCACTCCAAATGACCCCGATCGTTGGCCGAACAATTTGGCTGCGGCCCACTGCGCATAAAGCCGTTCTCCACTTTCGTTGATGTGAACTCCGTTGATAGTCGCAAATGATTTTCCGCTGTCAGTTAAGTCTTGGGGCCGCAGGCTGAATAAGTCCACGAACGTCACTTCATTGCTCTTCGCGACCTCTCCCATCGCCTGCGAGTACATCTTAAGCCGCGCGTTGGAAGCGGCGACGGCCT
>CAIJTL010000212.1 GCA_903823545.1 uncultured Planctomycetaceae bacterium | reverse complement strand
GTATGAAGCGGGCACGCAGCAGATCAAAAGGTTCTCGGTCGATGGGGTATTGAAAACTACATACGGCGCGAAAGGTGGTCGCAAGGACGGGCTCTATGACGACGCCACCAAGCGCAGCTTCGCGGGCTTCGCCGATCTCTGTGCGGATGGCAGCGGCGGCTTCTATGTCACGGAAGCGACCAGTGCTCCGCGGCGCACGGCTCACTTTGCAGCGGATGGTTCCGTCGTCCGCGAGTGGTATGGCGGGCAACGTTGGGCTCCTCATGCAGCGATCGAAGGCGACAACCCGAACGTGTTGTGGGTCGGTTCGCAGTACGGCTGGGTGATGCGCGTGCTCATGGACTACGAGCGGAAATCGTGGACCGTTCATTCCTGCTACCAATACAGCACGCTCGCTGATGGCTTGATCGGAGACAGCCACAACGAAGGCTGCTTCTTCCGAGCACATCGTCACAACGGCACGACCTATCTCGCGCTGGAGAAGTTGCCGACGGTTCTGAAGGTCGACGAGAAGAACTGGAAACTGCGGCCTGTCACCGTGTGTGGTGCGGTTCGCTCGGCGACAACCGAGATCAAGGAGTGGGCAGGTCCGAAGTTGTCTCAGTCCTATGCGGCTGCGTTTCAATGGAACGACGCCAATGACGACGCGCTGCCGCAGCGCGATGAATGCACCTTCTATGAGTCCGGCATCCCCAGTGATTTCGCGCCGACGATCGCTGCCGACCTGAGCTGCCTGACCATCATCAGCGACAAAGAAGGGCGGCACGTCAAACGGTTCGAGGTGACGAGTTGGACTGCCGCCGGCGCGCCGGTCTATGGCACGCTGCCGAAGGGCGAGGTCTTTGGACGCTGCACGCCTCGGTTCAATC
The DNA here is from genome assembly GCA_903823545.1 of uncultured Planctomycetaceae bacterium. Taxonomy (GTDB): domain Bacteria; phylum Planctomycetota; class Planctomycetia; order Planctomycetales; family Planctomycetaceae; genus SXKJ01. The sequence continues at coordinate 869 of CAIJTL010000212.1, read as the reverse complement.
CGAATCACTTCGCGGACTCGCGCTGGTCAGCTTTCTTACATCGCGATTCTCGCACGGGAAGCCTCTTTGCGGCCTTCAACGATTGGACCCGCGATTGGTGCGACTACGACGATGGCTTCATGCAGAAGTGGTCGGCGGACGGGACTTCGCCCTGGACCGTCGGCCAACGCACAAAGAGCAAAGCTCTGCCGGGTGAGATCAAGAGCCATCTGCGCGGCCTCGCCGGCGTGGCTCATGATTGCCCGATTGCCATCGACGTGGACGGCGGATGGAACATGGCCAATCTCGCTGTGACCTATGTGTGGGATCGAGATGGCCTCTACGTCGGCGGTGTCATGGATGCGGTCGATCTCAAGGGCATTGAGAAGTACTGGTATCAACTCGGTGGCGAGCACTGCCATGCGTCCGTCGCGACGTTGCCCGACGGCGACGTGCTCTTCTTCGGCAATTGGGAAAACGAGATGCGGGTCTATCGCATCTCGGGCTGGAACGGTTGGCAGCGGCAATCGGGTCGAGTGCAACTCACCGCGCCGGCTGCACCGCATACGGGACAAGGTTTGACCGTCACCGCGTTCGATGACTCAGCGATGACGAAGCCGCGCGAGGTCGCTCTGGATCGTCAGATCGACCGAACATGGAGCTCGACGAAGCTCGCTCCCGGCGGCATGCGTTGGACCGGCACGTTGCTGCCGACTTACGGCCCGGTCTATGTCGGCCCGTGGTCGGTGCGCGGCGATAAGGAATGCTTCGACGGTGCTTGCCGAGGTTCTCGTGACAACAACGCGAGCGTCTCGTTTCGCTTTCGAGGCACGTCGATCCGCGTCGTGGGCAAGACCGGCCCGAACTATGGCTTCGCGGACATTGCTCTC
>CAIJTL010000211.1 GCA_903823545.1 uncultured Planctomycetaceae bacterium | reverse complement strand
AGTTCACCTTGTTCACTCGCGAAATAGATATGACCATCGATGCCGCGCGAAACTGACTCGGCAGTCATCTATGTTAAGATGATTCTTGTCGCTCGTGACTCGTACTTAGGAGATTCCGATGCCTCGCCTCTTTGCTGTCATTCTGCTGATTTTCGGGACGGTTTTGGCCGCCGATGAGACGAACTCTCTAAAGCTCGCCGCCCCCGAAGGCTGGCCTGGCGAAACCATTTCTCTTCCGCCCGGGTTTGCTCCCGACATGAAGTTGAAGGGATCTGAACACATTCGTTTTGCCCCCGGGATGATGAAACCGGCGTCGGATTCCTTCTTCAGTTACGCCTTTGTGTTCGAGCTTCAGTCGAAGCCCGATTTGACGGAAGCCGTCGTCAAAGATGAGTTCCTGAAATACTACCGTGGTCTCTGCAAGGCCGTTCTTAACGGAAAGGTTCCGGACGTCGATCCGTCTCAATTCACGCTGGAGTTGCACCGCCCGAAATCCGACGCAAAGCATCAACCGAACGACAAGAAAATGGATGCGACGGCGTCATACACAGGCACGCTGGATTGGGTGGAACCGTTCGCCACGAAAAAGCCGCAGAAGCTCAATCTGGAAATTCAGACATGGGCAAGGAGCGATCGCAACTTCATTTTTGCCTGTGTATCACCTCAAGGGCGGGACGCGGCGATCTGGAAACAGTTGCACGCGATACGCGACGACTATTTGAAAAAACAATCCGAATAGGCGCGAAACCAGTTTGCTCGCGCATGCGCTAAATTGTCGCGGGACAAGTACGAAGTCCGAATACTATTGGGGCCGCCTTCGTTCGTGGCCGGAGCAGCAAGAGAAATCCGCATGGCGACAGCAGATTAGCTCATCGCAGCCACACACGTCTGATCCTCCGTTGGCCTCAGGGGATGATGCCACATTGATTTCTGGAACTGGTAATTCGATCATGGCGATCTCTGTAGAGCCCCGTTCAATCGCTCAACTGACAACTGAGTTAGGATTACAGCCTCATGACGTTGAGCCCATTGGGTGGTTCAAAGGCAAGCTCGCCCTCGGCCTTGAGCAGCGTCTTGCCGATCGACCTCGGGCAAAATACATCGGCGTCACAGCAATCAGTCCGACGCCGCTTGGCGAGGGAAAAACAGTAACGGCCATCGGACTTTCGATGGGGCTTTGCCGCCTCGGGCGACGAGCGATCGTCACGTTACGACAACCATCTCAAGGCCCCGTCTTTGGAGTCAAAGGAGGGGGAGCCGGTGACGGGCGCTCTCACCTGTTCCCAGCGGACGAAATCAATTTGCACTTCACTGGCGATATTCATGCGGTGACTTCGGCGAACAATTTGCTGGCCGCGATGATCGACAATCACTTGTCGAGGCAACTGAAACCAGTGCTAAATCCCGCAACTGTCACCTGGCGGCGCGTGATTGATCTCAATGACAAAGGACTCTCGAAAATTGTTTCGGGGCTGGGGTCTCAGCCAAACGCACCTCTTCGCGAAACAGGGTTCGATCTCACGGCAGCCTCTGAGGTAATGGCGATCCTGGCACTGTCGACGAGCCTTGCCGACATGCAGGAGCGGTTGGGGCGGATCGTCGTGGGTCGAGGCATTGATGGTTCGCTGATTCGTGCTCGCGACATCGGTTGTGTCGGCGCGATGACCGCATTGTTGCGAGATGCGATACGCCCCAATCTCGTTCAAACTTGCGAGCAGACACCGGCACTGGTTCATGCTGGACCATTTGCGAACATCGCTCATGGCAACAGTTCCGTTCTGGCCGATCTTGCCGCGATTCGATTGAGTGACTTTGTCGTCACAGAAAGTGGCTTCGGTTCCGACTGCGGGGCGGAAAAGTTGTTTGACATCAAGTGTCGCGTCAGCGGTATTACTCCTGATGTTGAAGTCCTTGTCTGCACTGTTCGCGCATTGAAATATCAAAGCCAACGATTCGACGTCAGACCGGGGAAGCCGTTACCGGAGAATCTGTTTGCGGAAGATCTCGACGCCTTACAAGCAGGACGAAGCAACCTCGAAGGGCATTTAGAAATACTGCGAAAGTTTGGAATTCCTGTCGTCGTCGCGATCAATCGATTTCCGACGGACACAGATCGAGAACTTGAGACCGTGCGGCAAATCGCATTAGAAGCCGGTGCATCCCACGTCGCCTTCAGTGAGGCTTTCGCTCGTGGCGGTGAAGGAGCCGAAGAGCTTGCTCGCTGCGTCATTTCGGCCTGTGACATTCCAAGTTCGTTTCGATTTCTCTATCCGCTCGAAATGCCGTTACTGGAGAAGTTGGATGTGATCGCCCGCGAGATTTACGGGGCCGAAGGATTGGAAGTGGAATCCGTCGCTCGCAAGCAACTCGAGTCTTACGAGGCGTTCGGTTTCGGATGCCTGCCGGTTTGCATCGCCAAGACGCAGTATTCCTTCTCGCATGACCCAAAACGGTTAGGCCGGCCTAGAGGTTACCGCTTCCCAATCCGCGAAGTACGTCTCTCTGCGGGAGCAGGCTTCGTCTACGCACTCGCCGGAGACATCTCAACGCTCCCTGGCCTACCTGCATCACCGGCCTCCTTGCGAATCAGAGTCAACGCAAACGGCGAGATCAGCGGGATCAAATAGGCGAATGCGAACCGCAATTGCCAAATCTTCGCAAGCACGCTTTCAGCCAGTGAACCTGCCATAGAACAGGCCGCTCGCCCGCATGTTCTTGCAAGTAATGCTGTCGGCAAGCCGGCAACCCCGCGAAAAACTAGCAAACACTTTACGTCTGAGTTTGAGTGGCGATCACTTTGCGTTTGAAAATCGTCACTTCGCCTCGTCAACCACGTCTTCTAATAGCCAAATTTTTGTCTTACT
>CAIJTL010000210.1 GCA_903823545.1 uncultured Planctomycetaceae bacterium | reverse complement strand
TGCGGAAATGGGAGAGAAGTAGCGATCCGGATGATCGTTATAGACGGACGAAGTCTGTCAGAAATAGGTGTTGGCAACTGCCGTTGTGTTTCTTTCACTCGTTCCGGCAAGACACGAGCTGTGGGCAACACGCTGTCACTCGGCCCCCGATGTATCACTCGTTTCATCGGATTCGACCGCTTCTCCCAGCGGTGTTGCGACCGGTTCCTCGAACATCTCGTGCAAAAATCGCGATGGAGTTGTTTCACGCATGCGGCCCCACTTCTTTCGAAATAGCGCTCGCGTCAGAGTCAGGGAATCTCGTGCTCGGGTCACGCCGACGTAGCAAAGTCGGCGTTCTTCTTCGATCGATTGCGGGGTCTCGTCTTCGCTTTCAACGGAGCGGCGGTGTGGCAACAAACCCTCTTCCATGCCGACAAGATAGACGCGAGGAAACTCCAGTCCTTTGGCCGCGTGGATGGTCATCAACCTGACGCCTCGTTGCTTGAGCTGGTCTTCCTTGTCTGGTTCGTCATCTCGTCCCGACAGCGCGGTCTGATCAAGGAAACCGGCCAGTGTTGGTTCATCGTTGTTTGCGGCATACTGCTGAAGCATTTCGATGACTTGTTCGACGATTCCCTGTCGTACGAGTTGTTGCTCAGGAGTCTTGTACGATCGCTGAATCTCATTGTCGTAGTCGATTGTTTCCAGCAGATCGTGAAAAATCTCAGCCATTCGCTTCGGAGCTTCATCGAAGCGACGTCGAAAGTCGGCCAGCAGTTGCTCGAAAGTCTCTACGGCAACGGCGGCCTTGGGAGTGATCTCCTTGGCGTCACGCAGCGACGGAACCGCATCCCAAAATCGCACCTTAGTTTGCACGGCTTTGGCGAGAATCTTTTCAACGGACGCGTCGCTGATGTTACGAGCGGGGGTGTTGATGATTCGCAGCAACGATTGCTCGTCGAGCGGTTGCGAAATGATTCTCAAATAGGCCATCAGGTCGCGACATTCTTTATTGTCAAAGAACGATCGCTCGCCGAGCAAAACGTACGGCACCTTGAACCGACGCAATTGGAATTCAAATGCTCGTGGTTGCTCGTTCGTGCGAAACAAAATCGCGAAGTCATTCGCTTCCGCACGTTGGTTGCGGACATAAAACTCGATTTCCCGGATGACAGTTTCTGCTTCGACGTCTTCGTTTTCGTACTCACGGTAACGAACTGAACCGGGAACGTTTTTGAATGCAAAGAGTCGCTTGTCGTGACGATTGCGATTGTGCTTTACGATGCTGTTGGCGAGGCCGAGAATCTGCTCAGTGCAGCGATAATTCTCTTGCAGACGGACGACCTTTGCCCCCGGAAAGATCGTTGGAAATTTGAGAATGTGCGAGACATCCGCGCCACGCCATCCATAGATCGACTGATCGTCGTCGCCTACCACGCACAGGTTTTTGTGATTGCGAACGAGCGCTTCGATCAAATCAAACTGCGAACCATTCGTGTCTTGGTACTCGTCAATCTGGACATGATCGAAACGCTCTTGATATCGCCTCAATACATCCGGGTGATTGCGAAATAGGTCGTTCGTCAACAGCAGTAAATCATCGAAATCGACAGAGCCCGATGCCTTCAAGATTGACTGATACTTCTTGTAACCCATCGCAGCAATGAGATCGCCATCGTGATCGACGTACTCGCTTGCTTCATGTGAAAGAACTCCTTGTGTCTTCCACTGACTGATGCGATTGATGAGGTCACCGGGTTTCATCTGCTTTTCGGCGACGCGCATGTCGCGCAGAGCGCGTCGAGCGGTTGCTTCCTGGTCGCCGCGATCATAGATCGTAAAGTTCTTGGGATAGCCAAGAGCTTCGATGTCTTCGCGCAAGACACGCACGCAAAAGCTATGAAACGTTGAAATCCACGGACGTCGCTTCGGTCGTCCGCCGAGCAACGCGAGCGCACGCTCAAGCATTTCCTTGGCCGCTTTATTCGTGAATGTCACCGACAAGATCCGCTCGGGATCGATTCCATGTCGAATGAGATTCGCAATGCGCATGGTGATGACACGCGTCTTACCAGTACCGGCTCCTGCAAGAACCAGCAGCGGGCCAGACAACGTCGTCACCGCCTCATGTTGAGCGGTGTTGAGTTTGCCGAATCCTTCCATGCCCGACCGTCACTTTCCTGAACCGGGCTTCTTGAATGATCTCGGCGTCGGTGCCTCTTCCTCGATCTCAATCCCTGCGGTCAAATCGTCATCGAGATCCTCGTCATCATCAGGCAGACGCAGGACCGGTTCATCGTCGTCGTCAGTGTTCTTGCCGGTGCTCGCTGTAGATGCGGCACTTTTTTTAGTGGACTTTGCGGTGTTGTTCGACGATTGCGACTCGTCATCATCGTCCAGCAGCATGGCAAGTTTTCGGCCCGCGTTAGGAGCGTGAGCAACTGATTTCTCGATTGGTCGCTCGCCCTCTTCTTCGATTTCGATTCCTTCAAATTCGTCTTCGACATCCGCTACATCGCGGATGCCATCTGCATTTCCTTCGCTCTCAATTTCGATGCCGTCAAATTCGTCGCTTGCTTCGTCACTTCTAGCGGCAACGACTTTGTCTCCTTCGATCTCGATTTCAATCCCGTCAAAATCATCGTCGTCATCTTCAGCGTCAGACTTCGGTGCTGTTGACGTCTTTTTGACAGAGCCTGTTGATTGCTTGCTACTGTTCTTCGTTGCGGCGGAGCTCGCTTCCGGTGATTTCAGACCGGGCTTCACAGGGGACCGCGTCGAAGCGGCTGTGGACGCTGTTGATTTTGGTTTCGGTTTTGCGGAACGCGCGGAGCCATCTCCAGACAAAATGTCATCGACGAACGCGTCATCGTCGGCTGCTTTGATTGCCTTGGCTTTCGCATCCGCTCCCGCCGATTTCACTTTGGCGCTTGCGGCTTTTTTGCGACGTTCCAAGGCTCGTTTTGCTTCAATTTCTTCATGAGCCTTTCGGAGCGGAATCAACAACTCGTCGATCGTTTGCCAGCGTTGATCTGGGTTTGGCAACAACCCTTTCATGATCGTTTCGGCAACTAGTGGGTGAATATTCGGCGCGAGTTGTTTGATCGGTGTCGGCGGCTTGTTGATGTGTTGCAGCACCGTTTCGAGTGTTTCTTGAGCGGCAACATCCCACGGCAGTCGCCGCGTATACATCTCGTAGGCCGTCACCGAGTACGAATAGATGTCGATGCGTTGGTCAGTTCTTTGTCGCTTGATCAACTCGGGAGCCATGTAATTTGCGGTCCCTGTGCGATTGCCGGGTTTTTGAAAATCGGGAGTGTTCGGAACCACGAGTCCAAAGTCGATGAGCTTCACAACGTGGTCTTTATCGACCATCACATTACGGGGACAAAGATCGCGGTGAATCCAGTTTTGATGGTGCAGGTAACTGATGGCCTCACCCAATTGAATGACGTAGTTCAAACAGTGCATCTGCATCTGCTCGTTCTGCACGTCAACCAGATAGCTGAGGCTGACACCTTCGACGAAATCCATGACCAGATACGGCTCGTCAGTTGTCGTCATTCCATGCTCAATGGTTTTTACAACATTGAGATGTTGCAGACTCATTGAGATGACCCCTTCGCTCGGCTTCTTGAGCCCCACGAAGCGTGCCTCGAATCGTTCCGTCTTCACCTTGTCGAGCACTTTGACCGCAATCATTTTGCCGGTCATGGCGTCGCGTGCTCGCCAAACCTTTGACATGCTTCCTTGTCCGACTCGCGCCAAAAGTTCGAATCGTCGAGCGATATCCACTTTCTGGACTCGTCCCTTTTTGTCGAACAGGTTTGAGAGGAAGCCAGCCATTTAGGGAGATCAAATGCGGTAAGGGGATTGGGAGCGTTTTGGAGAGGAGAATTGGTCTTTGGTTATAGGTCATTGATCATTTGGCGGAGGATGCAGCAACTCGTACGCTTTGCCTCATCTTCCGGTGATCAAGGACCAATTGATTCCCTCAAACAGCGTAAGTTGTTCAAGGCACACAATAATCAATAATCCGAGCGATCTCGGTTCGCATGTGCTGTCGGTCAACGATCCGATCGATGAAGCCCGTCTTCAATACGAACTCGCTCGTCTGAAATTCGTCGGGGAGTGCTTTTTGGACGGTTGATTTGATGACGCGTGGCCCAGCGAAGCCAATGAGTGCTTTGGGTTCGGCGAGCGTGATGTCACCGAGTGATGCGAAGCTCGCAGCCACGCCACCCATCGTTGGATTCGTTAGCACCGAGATAAAGAGTCCGCCGGCTTCGTGAAATCGACCAAGCGCCGCCGAGACTTTGCCCATCTGCATCAGCGACAGAATCCCTTCGTGCATTCGAGCGCCACCACCGGAACCACTCACGATCACGAGAGGCAATTTCAATTCTGTTGCCTTCTCGATCGCTCTGGTCAATTTCTCGCCGACGACCGAGCCCATGCTTCCCATGATGAATGCCGAATCTGTCAGTGCCAGAACCAGCGGCCGCCCGCGCATGTAACCGCGACCGACAACGCAAGCGTCTTTAAGCCCCGTCTTTTTCTGCTCTTCAACGAGGCGACTCTTGTAAGGCCGCTTATCGACAAAGTTGAGCGGATCGACGGACGAGATGTTGTCGAACCATTCTTCAAAGCTTCCCTCGTCCAACAATTGCTGAATGCGAACCATCGCCGGAACGTAAAAGTGATGATTGCATTCCGGACAACAATAAAGGTTCGCATCGACTTGTTTGCGATACACGGTTGCCTTGCAGCCATCGCATTGAATCCACAAGCCTTCCGGCACACCTCGCTTTTGTCGCTTGGGTGATTCGGTCGTCAGTGTTGATGTCTCAGCAGATTCGTTTGGCATCGGTTAGTTTCCGCCTCCACGCGGGGTTTCATATGTTGAGTTGTTTAACCGCAAAGCCATCGGCGTGCGCACGAATGGACGTTGTCGTCACACCTCACCCAAGCTGATGGCTTTGGGATTAAACAATGGAAACGATGGTCGTTAATCAGCTTCGGCTCGCCGCTCGAACTGACCGTCTCGGCCGGTTGACTCAAAGACTTCTATGGTCGGATCTCGCGGTTCTTCCGGAAAGGCGGCTGAAAGATCAGGCGGCTCGCCGGTGAGGACGGAGCTTACAAGAGTCGCCAAGGGCTCGGAAGCGACGATGACCAGCGAGTCAAACTTCCTCAGCGGCTTCTTTAACGCCTGCTGCACTCGCTCAATGACAGCCTCCCACGGCTCCCCCTCGGGAGGGCAAATCGTTTCTGGGGCGTCTTCCCATTGTTTGAAGCAGCGGGGTGTCTTGCGGCGAATCTCTTCGATCGACGAGCCTTGCCACAGCCCTTGATTGACGTTGTTGAGGTTTTCCGTTTCACGAACGTCGATCCCGAGTGCCTCGCCGATAGCGTCAGCAGTTGGCTTTACGGGCTGTAAAGTTCCTGCCAGCACGACTTCCAGATCGAGTGACAAGTCCTTCAAACGCGAGATCAATGACAGAACCTGAGCTTCGCCGCGCTGATTCAGCGGCAATTCGAGCGACCCCAAAATTCGGTGTTGCTCGTCGAAGTCGGTCCAGCCGGGACGAACCACGGCGACTCTAGTCATATTTTCTGACGCTCGATTTCAGAGCGCTCCCAAGTACCTGCATCAATTCGGACGGCTCGCCAAACGACTGAGTTCCGCGACCGCCAGCTTGTAATCACTCTGATCGAAAACCGCGCTCCCGGCAACGAACAAATCGGTCCCCGCACCCGCACACGCGGCGATCGTCTTTGCGCCGATTCCTCCATCAACGGACAAGATTGTGTCAGCGGACAGCATTTGCCGAGCCTGTTTCAACTTCTCGACAGACGCCGGAATGAACGATTGCCCTCCAAATCCTGCTTGCACGCTCATGACCAACACGAGATCGCATTCCGAGACAAACGGTGCGATTACTTCGAGCGGAGTTCCAGGATTCAACGCCAGTCCAGCGACGCAGCCAGCGTCACGAATTCGTCGCAACAATGACACCGGCTCCGGCACCGCTTCAATGTGAAATGTGATCGCCTCACAACCCGCTTTGATATATTCATCAAGGTATTTCGCCGGGTCAGAAATCATCAAATGTGCGTCAAAGAGCATGTCTGTCAGCGGTCGAACTCGCTCGATGAGCATGGCACCATAGGAGAGGTTCGGGACAAAGTGCCCATCCATCACATCCCAGTGCAGCAATTTCGAGCCTGCTTCGGTCAGCCGTTCGACTTCGCGATTCAAGTTTCCGAAATCACACTTCAACATCGACGGTGCGATGATCGGTCTCGCGTCACGCAGACGCTGAAGAGTTTCGATTCGATTCATGTCTTGTTGAGCCTTTCAACACAGAGTCTCAAGCGGATTGATTTGCCCACGGAATACGCGGAAAGGAG
>CAIJTL010000209.1 GCA_903823545.1 uncultured Planctomycetaceae bacterium | reverse complement strand
ATTTGGGCCGGCCACTGCTTAGATCAAATGCAAAGACCGACTCCCCGTTCGAGACGAAAACCGTGTTGTCTTTAACAACGGGAAAAAGGTCACCAATATCGGACTCCTTTCCGTTGTTCTCTCTGTTGATCCAAGTTGGCAACGGCAGCTCGACTGACCACAGTCGTTGATCGACTTCAGGCGTTTCGATCTCTCTGTTGATCTTAGCGAGCTCACTCTTTTTGAATTCGCCCGTCAGCAGATCAATCAACCGCCCATCCTGGCCCGCGAGGCGGCCGTTGGCATCCGCATGTAAGTGACGAAAGGCAATCAGCTCACTTTTCGCTCGAGTCAAGTCACCGGAAAAGAGACTGCACAAGATCAAATGGGATCGGACTTGGGCCGCATCCGATGTGGAATCGGGATATCTCAGCAAACCGATTCCAGCCGCCGACCGGAGCGGTCCGACGGCGGGAAGTAACATCTCCCACCAAGTCCGAGCAGCAGCGAAATCACCTGCTTCAAAAGATTGTTCGGCCAAACGATTCAGTGCAATCTCGCCCGACGAACTGACGCTCGCTAGGCGAATTATCTTCATGAGCGAATTGCGGTCTCGTTGTTTTTGAAAATCTTCGAGCCACTTCTTTGCCGCAGAGTTGATCTGTTGGCGATAAACAGTCAGCCCAGCCGTCGGCAACATGGCGGCTCGGCACTGACAATATCGGGTGACGCTGACGTACCAACCAGGACCGATCGAAACCAGCTTTTCGGGCTTCTCGGCTTGCGCTTGTCGCAACATGGTGGCAACGACATCCCATTGCTTCTCCGAGATGAAATCCTCGATCGCGGCCAGCCTCTTCGTCACCGAACTATCGAGGTCAAGCGTGATTGGCTCATCCGAGTTCTTGGTCGAAAATATCTGTGCGTGAATCTCACTGTGGACGCTGACTCCGACGATCAACACGCACGCGAGCAAAAGCGATCGACAACAATTAGCCCGCGCGAAGCGGACCTCTTGCCGCGTTCGTTGTTGCGTCGACAATTTTGTCAGATCTCCTGACATCCGATTTTGTCTTTCTATTCTTTACTCGGTCACGGATGAATGATCCGGTGAGCCGTGGGCGTCAGCTCTCTTCAACGAGTAGGCCAGGTAAAACGCCACGCCATTCCCGTTCAGGAATTGCCGCAGCAGGTAGAATTGAGATTCAATGATCGTGGACAGTCTGAGAATCTCACGCTGAAATACCCAGCCTGATTTGGAACCGCCCCAAATATTGCCATTGATTGCCACTCCCGTCGCTTACCCACCAGAAGGACAACGCACGACGAGCCTGCCTCGCGATGCACCGTTTTAATCCGATATGCCAAGCGCGCAGGACCGAATCGCTCGAACATTGGACTTGCTCACTCAGGGGGTTTCTCCGTTTGTTGAACGCGAACTTCAAGCGTTCTACCGAGACAATTGGCAAGACGCGGCTCGCAGTAGCTTCCGCGAAGATCGTGGCGTGGCGATCAATAAAGGGGAACGGATTCGCTGGGACACCCATTCGTTGCTGACAGTGATGTGGGATCAATGGAATAGTGTCTTCCGAACAAAGCTAGGACACGCCGAACGAAGCTTGGTCAGCGAACTTCGCGAATATCGAAATCGTTGGGCACATCAACAGCAATTCTCGTTCGAGGACACGTATCGGATTCTCGATAGCGTCGAACGTTTGCTGGCAGCGGTGTCTGCTCCTGAAGCAGACCTCGTCAGGCAAGAACGTAGAACGCTGATGCAAGAAGAGGTCGCCGAAGAGCTGAATCGTGCGACGCAGGCAATCTTTAATCGCCGTAACTTTGCCGAAACGCTGATGATTTACGTCATCTGTGGAACTGCGTGTGCTTATTTGTTTTATCAACTTGAACCGTATGGCTGGCTCGTGTCGGTGTTGATTGTCGTCTTGTTTATGTTGCTGACTTACAAGCGTTTGCAGCCTCAACCGCTGAGCCTCGGTCCTCACGAGTGCCCGCGGTGTCATCGCATCATTTACAGTTCGCTCTGCCCCTATTGCCAATCGGGCAAAGCAGAGCGATTCGCAGACGTCTGATGTCGAGGTATGCGAGTTTCGCTTACCAGTGAAATCGCGACGAACGCCTTGAGTTCAACTTCTCGCCGTTCAAAGTGGCAAACAAAGCCGAAGTGCATGTCTGAGATTCGATCAACTTCAGCCCTCTTTCGGGACCGAGTACGCTGACTGCGGTCGCCAGTGCGTCCGCAGTAATGCCGTCCGGAGCGATCACCGTCACGCTACAACGGTTGGTCAGGCCAAGTCCGGTTTTCGGATCAACAATGTGAGAGTATCGCTGTCCACCGAGCTCCACGAACTGAAACGCATCACCTGATGTTGAAATTGAGCAATTCGTCAGTTGTGCAAACAGTGTCGGCTCCGCATCTGGTTCGCGCAACGAAGCGATTCCGATTCGCCAACCACACTCACCCGGTGGTGGGTCGCTGACGACAATGTCACCGCTCCCATCGATCATCGCTCGGTGAATTCCATGCGCTTTGAGTACCTTGATCGCTTCATCACAGGCGTAACCGACCGCAATGCCTCCCAGATCGAGTTTCATGCCGGGCTTGAACAGTTCGACCGTGTTGGGCCGACCAAGATTGATGTTTCGATATCCAACAAGTTCGTGAGCTTCTTTGAGTTGCTGTTGATCGGGGAGTTCTTTTTGCCGACGAGCTCGTCGCCACTGTTTAATGAGCGGCCCAACGGAAACGTCGAACGCGCCGTCCGAAAGTTTGGAGACCTCGATCGACTTGCTCAGCACAAAGAAAAGTTCGGTAGAAACCTCAATCGGCTTGCCGGGCCCGGAATCGCGGCAAAGACGCATCAACTCGCTGTTCGAGTCGTAGTCGCTCATCAACGAATTCAAGTGCTCGATTCGCGACCAGACTGCGGAAATAGCCTTGTTTGCGGCCTCTTCATCGCAGGCGTAGAATGCCACCGCGAACGGAACTCCCATTTGTTTGCGGTGAAACTCGAATCGCCGCAAATCGTCGGATTTTGTCGTCGAGGGAGTTCCCGGTGGCGGATCGGCTTGAGCTGTCGAGGTCAGCAGAAGCAATGCGATGACGGCCCACAAACGAGCCGCGAGTAACAATGAAATGGGAGATGTTTTCATGAGTGTTAGCAGACTTAGCCGCAGGTCTTGGTACGTGCAAGCCAGACAATGCGCGTTTGTTTTGGGAATGGCAATCGCAGGTATCAGCGTCGACTCGATGGCAATCGCAGTGGAGCCAAACCCGGCCGCAGAAGCCAAGACTGAGAAAGAGATGAAAGGCTATAAGGAAACAATTCCTGGAACCGAAGTCTCGTTCGACTTAGTCCCGATTCCCGGTGGCGAGTTTTCGATCGGAAGTCCCGATTCGGAAGCGGATCGCGAAAAGGACGAAGGCCCGCAAGTGAAAGTCAAAGTCGAACCATTCTGGATGGGGAAGCACGAAGTCACTTGGAACGAGTACGACATCTGGAGCTTCAACCTCGACATCCAACGTCGCAAGACTTTGAACCTGACGCCGACCGCTCTTGACCCGAAGGCCGATGCTGTCACTCGACCGACCAAACCTTACACCGACATGACCTTCGGCATGGGACACGACGGCTATCCGGCGATTTGCATGACGCAACTCGCGGCGAAGACGTACTGCAAATGGCTCAGCGAAAAGACCGGCCACTACTACCGACTCCCCACCGAAGCGGAGTGGGAATACGCCGCTCGCGCGGGTACGACGACCGCTTATTCCTTTGGCGATGACGCTGGCAAGATCGACGAGTTTGCTTGGCACTTCAACAACAGCGACGAAAAGTACCAAAAAGTTGGCAAAAAGAAGCCGAACCCGTGGGGCCTTTATGACATGCACGGCAATGTGTCGGAATGGTGCCTCGATCAATACAGCGCGGATCGTTACGCCGCACTTTCAAAAGAAACCAATCGTCTGAATCCGATTGCGGTTGTCACGAAGCTGTATCCGCACTCGGTTAAAGGTGGCTCGTGGGACGACGATCCGAAGGGATTGCGATCAGCCTCTCGCTACTTCTCGAAGAAAGAGTGGAAGATTCAAGATCCGCAAATCCCCAAGAGCATCTGGTACTTCACCGACGCTTTGCATGTTGGTTTCCGAATCGTTCGCCCATTGCGAGTTCCGACCGAAGAAGAACGCAAAAAGCTAAACCTCGATCCGGAAGAGGTCATCAAGGATCGCGATTAGTAAACCGTAGCCCTGTCGCTCCGCGACAGGGCTACTTGGCCGGAATCACAGGGATTCCGCGTGTGCCACGACTTTCTCAAGT
>CAIJTL010000208.1 GCA_903823545.1 uncultured Planctomycetaceae bacterium | reverse complement strand
GAGCCCCGGTTTGCTCAGATTCTGATCCGTGTCTTCCGCGTTTTCCGTGTCCCACACTTTTCCGCCGGGTCATTTTAAGGACGCGGATTCCACGGAAGACACGGAGTCGGCTGATAGTATCTCGGACACCAAGACCGCACGGTGCTCGGCGGCGGAGCGATAACAGGCTTCGACCAACGCCATCGTTTTCAAGTTGTCCTCTCCACTGATTTCTGGAGCCGTTCCCTCCTCCAACGCACACAGCAATTGAGCCATCGGCCCAACGAACGCATCTGGGAACCAGACTTCGTCCCAGCGTGGCTGATGCCACTGGCCAGCGGATGAAGTCGTCGTGTAATCGAGCGTACTCGGAGTCCTTTGCGGGTAACTCGGCCAGCCGATTGTGCCGCGTGCCATACCGGTTGTGCCTTCGACGCGCCAGCGAATACCGATGTCAGCGGCGGCACCTTCCAACGCCGGACCGGCCCAGACATCGTCCCATGAGGCGGCGCGAAATCCGTTCGCGTATTCAAGAATGTAGAGGCAGATGCCGTCGGTGTGGTCAAACTTCTGCGCGGTTCGCGGATCGGTCCGAATGCTGGCAAAGACTCGTTCGGGATCACCGAAGAGAAACCGAAACGTATCGAGATGATGAATGCTCATGATTCGCAGCGTGACCCAACCGAGTCGCTGTTGCCACGGCATCCAATGCGGGATCGCTCGCATGTCAATCGACGCGAAAACCGGTGCACCCAGGTCACCGCGATCGAGCAGATTGCGACAGGCACGAATCGACTGGTCGTACCGCATGTTTTGATTGACGGCCAACACGATTCCAGCGTCTTGGCAAAGACGTACGATCTCGCGAGCCTCGACGAAATCCATTCCCAGCGGCTTTTGGGCCAGGATGCCCCGAATGTGATCGCCGTGCTTCACCGCCTCACGAACGACATCAATCTGCACATCCGGAGGAACTGCGATATCAACAACCTCGACACTCTTGTCGGCGAGCAGTTCTCGGTAATCCCCGTAAACCGTCGTAATACCGTGTCGAGCCGCGACCTCCTCGGCACGTGCTCGCGATCCAGAACAAATCGCAACCGGATTGAACCCTGCCTGCCGATACGCCACCAAGTGGCAGTCAGCTATAATGAAGCCCGCTCCGATGCAGCCAATGCGAGGTGAGCGATCACGCGGAAGCTTCGCACGGTAATCGAGATCAAGTTCGGACGAGAGGTGTTCCATCGTGTTCTCCATTCAAACGGTTTGTGACCAAGTCGCAGCGATTTCATCTCGAACACTCACATCCGTTTCAATTAACTGCCGGTCCTTCAACAGTGTCATCGCAATCGCCCCACCAAGTCGATTCAACGCCCACGCAGCGGCTCCTCGAATCAGCGGTTCGACATCATTCAAAGCACGCGACAACGCGGGAATCGCAGACTGATTGCCATTGTTGCCGAGCGCGATCAATGCGTTCCGCAGTAAGGCCGCTCGACCAGTGCGTTGCATCGGCGTCCCCGCGAACTCCGCTTCAAATCCAGCTTCGTCGAGTTGTAATAGCCAGTCGATATCCAATGGGTTGAGTTTCTCTCGCGGTGCAAACGCAGGTTCATCAGATGTCGGCGCCTTGCGATTCCACGGGCAAACATCCTGACACACGTCACAGCCGAAGATCCATTCGCCCATGAGCGGACGTAGTTCGGTCGGAATCGGTTGATCGCGCAGTTC
>CAIJTL010000207.1 GCA_903823545.1 uncultured Planctomycetaceae bacterium | reverse complement strand
TTCGGATTTCTCTTCCCGCTTTTGAATGGAAGTCTACGGAACCGAAGGCCGTTCTTTTCTGAGCACGCGGTTGGTGGAAAAGACTCCCTGCGGTCGCTGGCAAACCACCACGTCCCTCGGAGCGCTGTGTGCGGTAGGATTTATCGCTCCTCTGACCGTCGAGGGAGCGATAAACGGCTCGCTGTTCCGTGCCTGGGGCGAGCAGCATCTGGCGACATCGTCGTGATGGAAAATCTCTCCAGCCACAAGGTCGTCCGCATCCGCGAGGCGATCGAACCCGCCGGTGCTCAGTTTTGCTACTTGCCGCCCTACTCACCCGATCTGAATCCGATCGAGTTGGCGTTCTCGAAGCTGAAGAGGCTCCTCCACGACGGAGCCGAACGAACCGTCGATAAGCTCTGGGAACTCTGCGGTCGAATCCTCGACCAGTTCACTGAACCCCAGTGCCGAAATTACTTCAAGCACTGCGGCTATCGCCACACCTAAAAAGTGGAACCACTCTAGTTGTCCAGTACAGGCTGTCACAGTTTGTCACAGAAACGAATTGAAATCCTGCGCTCCTCGCGTAACATGCACCAAGTTGCTGGCACCAAAGCCGCAGATTTCGCAACTTTTCGTGATTTTTGATCGACAAATCGTGAGCGTGGCATGCAAGAGGTCAGGGGTTCAAGTCCCCTATCCTCCGCCTCAAGAACAAACAGCCTTTCACTGATCTCGGTGAAAGGCTGTTTGTATTTTTCACGATAAGAGTTGCGCGTTTGGAAGAGACGAAACCCAGAAGTTGAACTGATTTGGAGGATCTGCGAGAACGAATCCGTGACGAGTTTGTCTGCCGGACGTTGCTGAGTTCAATTGTCCTCTTGCCTTCAAGCTGGCGAAATATTTGGCGATCGCGGCTTCTTTCGCTGACGTCATTTATCTTGCGGATTTGCGGCAACGGTTTGGCGGACCGACGCGTTAATCGCGGGAGCGGTCAACATGACCAATGCGGCCATCCTGTGCGCGGATTAACGACGTCGAGCGACTACTTCGCAGCGGCAACACCGGGGGTCTTGGTATGCGCGTGCTGTGGGAAGTCGAAGGTTAACACGAGCGGTTCTGTTCCCGTGTTCTCGATTTCCACACCGCCGTTTGCAAGCGCCGCCTGAGTGATGAATCCGATTTCGGGATAGATCTCGCCGAGAATCATATTTTGGTGATAGCGCACTTCGAGCTTTCCAACGCGGCCGCTTCCGCCGTTCGTGTGGAATAGCGCGGGACACTCGGGCTGGAATCTCGTCTTAGCACCAGGCTGCACGGTGAGCCGGAGAATCGAGCACTTCTGGTCGCCGAGGAAATCACCGTAAACGATCCATTTTGCGTCGACACCGTGCCCTTGAAATTCTTCGGCCGCGATTGCCGGACGCGAATTCTTCAGGACGAAGTTCGGGTCCTGGTTGGCTGCGAAGTCGAACTTTTCAACCAGGTAATCCCAGTCTTGGTGACGGGCCTTGGGATAGTCCACTTCCCGGCAAGCGTAAAACGCATCCGCTGCGCCGATACGTCCGTCGAGTGTCAGGTCCTCGGCCAGGAAGTGCTCATCCATCGTGACGTGCAGCTCGTGCGTGCAAAGATTCGTCGGTGAATGCAGCACACCATTCGGCATCACGAAGCCGTTATCAATTTGCATCATCACGTGCGGTGCCAGGTGGCGGATTCCGTTGTACTCGCCCGTTCCCCAGCGCTTCATGCAGGCGAGGAATTGATCCTTCGACACGAATGAGTACAGGCCCATCGCCGTGGTGTGATAATGCGACGCGCTGACTCCGGGATTGTCAAAAGAATTGATGTCATACACTTCCCACTTGGACCAGTGAAGGTGATCTGGAATCGGATTCAGATTGTCGAACTTCTTTGACACGATCGGCCAAGTCGGGTTGCCGAATAGCTCATTCGAAAAGGCCGTAATCTTGTCTCCGATAACAGCCTTCGGATTGGCGGCGATCAAATCCTGCAGCGAGATGACTTGCCCGTTCGAAGTGAGGACGTGCGCTTCTCCTTCGCGAAACGGCGCCTTCTTCGTGCGCGTATCGATGACGCCCGTCACGATGGGAACGGTGCAACACATCCAGAGTTCATCGAGACCGGTACCGTTCATGTAATCTGGGTAATAAGATCGCGCGTCGAGACGAAGTCGCTTACCAGGGGTACAAAATGTCCGGCCGGCGTAGCGGTGCAGCAGTTGCAAGACCCCGCCGTGCTTGTTCAGGCAATCATCGAGAATCGAAGCCGTTCCACCACCGGTTCCGTCGATCACACCTTGTTGGGGG
>CAIJTL010000206.1 GCA_903823545.1 uncultured Planctomycetaceae bacterium | reverse complement strand
CGGATCCTCGCCCGCCTCCATCACGCCGCCGGGAATTTCCAGAGAAAATCCATCGATCCCGAAACGAAATTGTCGCACCAACACGAGCCGTCCATCGGGTGCTTCGGCATAAACCCCGTTCACTCCGATTGCCTCTCGCAATTCAGGCTTCGAAGTCACGAAGTGGCTTCCCTTCGTTCCGCCGAAAAGTTTTCTTGAGCCAACACTCCAGTCCGCCAACGTCGCATCGCCCCAAGCGCCGGTCGCGTTGATCACAATTGTCGGCATCACCGATTTCGACGGTGAATTGCCGAGTCGATCATGCAACCAGACTCGCGAACCGTCGAACTGAGCGATCGTGTGTGTGAGCACTTCGCACGTCAGCCCGTTTCGTTGAGCCACACGTTGTGCGTCTGCCAGCATCGTGACGACAAAGCGTTCGGGAAACGAAATCTGCGCGTCGGAGTACTCGCAGAGCCAACGAATCGATGACACCATTTTTCGCGTCTCAGATTCTTTGACGGCGGTCACGGTGTGTGGCGGAGTCGACTGGCTCGCGGAGGTTGCCGCGAGCCAATCGTAAAAACTGAGCCCCGTCCGAATCAGCCACAATCCCCGCTCTTTCGCACGCGGACAACATCGAAGCCACGCTTTGCCAATCCATGATCGCTCGCAGCCAAGAAGAGTCAGTAGGCCCCAGACCAATCCGCCAAAGCGTCGCCGAATGGGAATCTGCAATCTCAGCGGTCGCACAAATTGTGGAGCTATTCTTAACAAAACCGCGCGTTCGCTCAGAGACTCGAAAACGAGCCGCACGTCGCCTCGTTCGAGATACCTCAGGCCGCCGTGAATCAAACGGGACGACCGCGAAGTTGCGCCGAAGGCGACATCGTTCGCATCCACGATCGTTACCGATACGCCGTTGAGCACCAACTCTCTGGCGACGGCCGCGCCGTTGATTCCCGCTCCCACAACGAGCACGTGCGGTCGTTCGTCGACGGGTTGATTCGAATCATTTGACATGGGCGAAAGGATAACCGGAGGTGCCTCGAATTGGTCGCTGTTTCATTAGACATTGACCATTTTCTGCATGTGTGAAGATCAAGCGAGAGCCAATCCCACCCGTCGCTTTTACCATTCGTCGCGTCTGCGGTTGACGCCTTCATTCACGTTCCCCTACTTTCCGCCCGCTCTGACGCGGTCGAAGTGTTTTGTTGGGCTGAGGTCCGTTCGCCGCGTTTCGCTTTGTGTCGAAGGGTTTGATCGCGATGGTTTGCGATCGCTCGACCGAGCGAACAACAAGGTCCGAACGTGGCCGCTTTTAAGAGGTATTTGAAAACAAATGGCAGATCTGATTCCCCCACATGGTGGTTTGTCCGAGCCGGTATGCCGGACGGTGTCCAACGATGAAATTGCGAGCGTCAAAGCGGAAGCCGAAACGCTGACGAAGGTGCCGGTCTCATCCGCTGACTTGTCGTCGGTCTATCGATTTGGCGACGGAACGCTCAGCCCATTGACCGGGCCGATGAATAGCGCGGTTTATCACCGAGTGCTCGATGAATCGGTCATCGAAAACAACGGCAAGCTTTACGCTTGGACGGTGCCAATCTCGTTCCCGATCACCGCTGATCTTGCCAAGACGATCAAGGCGGGCCAAAAGGTTGCCCTCACAAACCCAGCCGGCGAAGTGGTCGCAACGCTCGACGTCAACGACGTCTTCCCGTGGCCCAAGCTGAAGTATCTCAAATCAGTCTATCTCACCGACCGCATCGACCATCCTGGTGCCGACATGGTCATTAAGGGAGATGCCGACAAGTCCCATCTCATCGGTGGTGAGTTGCGTGTTCTGCCACAGCCGAAGAATCCGTCGTTCGGTCAATACGTCCTCACTCCGCGAGAAGTCCGCAAACTGCTGGCCGAGAAAGGTTGGAACGCGGTCGTTGCCTTCCAAACTCGCAACCCGCTGCACCGCGCTCACGAATACGCGCTGGTCTACGGTTTGGAAACCCTCCTCCGTGAAGGCTACAACGCGGGTGCCTGCTTGAATCCGCTCATCGGCGAAGTCAAAGGTGACGACGTCAACGCCGAGATCCGGATGCAGACCTACGAAAAGCTGATCACCGATCGCGCTCTTGGCGACGGCGACAGCGATGCGTCCCTTTGGGGACCACGCGGTGAATCGGTCCCTGACCGAGTCGTCCTGCTGGGTCTCGACATCAAGATGCTTTACGGCGGCCCGAAAGAAGCGGTCATGCACGGCATCTATCGCCAGAACATGGGCTACACCCACTTGGTCATCGGCCGCAAACATGCCGACGCACCGTATGCCAACGGCGAAGCCATCTGGGGCGACTTCGATGCTCAAGAAATCTTCAAGAAGCTCGGTGGCGACCTGCAAATCAAGACCGTCAACGTCGGCTTCGCGGCCTACTACGAATCGGTTGGTCGAGTCGATTTGATGGAACGTCACAAAGACGAAAAGCCGTGGTCCATCAGCGGCAAAGACATTCGCGCCACACTTCAAAAAGGGGACTTGGTCGACGGCCGCATCATGCGTCCGAGCACCAGCAAGATCCTCAGCAACGCGATGAAGGTCGGTTAGTT
>CAIJTL010000205.1 GCA_903823545.1 uncultured Planctomycetaceae bacterium | reverse complement strand
TGGCTGCTCAGCGAGATCAATTATGGATTCGTCAAACACAACCCTTATCAAGTAGCTGTCCTACCTATGGGGGCGACAGAGCCGCACAACTTGCATCTGCCATATGGGACCGATGCCTTCGAAGCAGAAGCGGTCGGTTCGATGTCGTGTGAGAAAGCCTGGAAGCAAGGGGCGAAAGTCGTGATGCTGCCTCCGATGCCTTATGGCACCGAGACCAACATGATGGAGTTCTCGATGGCGATGAACCTCAATCCGTCAACGTTGACGCTCGTCATTTCCGATATCGTTGCTTCGCTAGCCAAGCACAATGTGATGAAACTCGTTGTGCTGAATAGTCACGGCGGCAACGATTTCAAGCCGGTGCTGCGCGAACTGGCGGACAAAACCCCGGTGAAGATTTTCCTCTGCGAGTGGTATCGCGGCCTGTCAGCGGATGCGAAAGAAATCTTCACGAACCCGGACGATCATGCCGGTGAAATGGAAACGTCGCTGATTCAATTTCTAAAACCGCATCTCGTGGCGACGGACCCGGTCACAGGCAAGCTGTTGGCCGATGATGGCTCGGTAGCGAAGTCGCGATTTGAGGCGATCAACAAAGGCTGGGTTTCAATCACTCGACCTTGGCACTTACTGACCACGAACAGCGGATCGGGCAACCCGCACTGCGCGACTGCGGAAAAAGGTGGGAAGTTTTTGGAAACCGTTACCGATCGCTTCGCAAGCTTCTTGGTCGAGTTGTCGGCGTCGCCGTTGGATGAAAAGTTTCCTTTTTGATTGAGCACATTTTCCTTTGGTCGCACAGGCTGCTCGCCTGTGTGCTTTCACTGATTGAGTCATAGGCAAGCGGCCTGTGCTACGGATTTGGCCCGTTGGAATGATCTCGACTCTCGACGAAATGAAGAACGACAGCGTCCCACGTCCAGCCTTTCCGTCGCCGGTGAGTTATGGGGCATTGCGACTGAAGTCGCGTTATTTGCTCTCGCCTTTGGCTGGGTTTACGAACTTGCCGTTTCGACGCATCACGCATGAGATCGGCGGTGTCGGGCTGACGACAACCGATTTAGTCAACGCTCGAGCGTTGATTGAGCAGAGCAAGAAGACGCTGGAGTTGATTGAGACTTGCCCCATCGAATCACCATTCGCAGTGCAGATCTTTGGCAGCGACGTTAGCACCATGTGTGATGCCGCACAGATGCTGGAGACTCGCGGCGCCGATTCTGTCGACATCAATATGGGCTGTCCGGTGCGACGGATTGTGGCCCACGGTTCCGGTGCCAGCATGATGTGTCGGCCCGATGAGACGATTGGCCTTGTGCGTAAGATTGTGGAGTCCGTGAAGATTCCTGTGACGGTCAAGATGCGACTGGGGTGGGACGCGACTCAGATCACCGCTCCGTTTTTCGCACGTGAGTTCGAGCAAGCGGGCGTTGCCGCCGTCGCCATACATGGCCGCACGCGACAACAGGGCTTTTCGGGGAGCGTCGATCGTTCGGGTATTCGGCAAGTGGTCGAAGCGGTTAAGCGGATTCCAGTCATCGGCAACGGTGATGTTCGAACGGTGGCTGATGCTGAGGTGATGCTACGTGAAACCGGTTGCCACGGTGTCTCGATCGGCCGTGGGGCACTCGCGAATCCGTGGATCTTTCGGCAGTTGGTTGAGTGGGAATCAACAGGCTCGTTCGGCCCGCCGGGCAACTTTGATGAACGACTCGCGCTGATGCAGCGGCAGTTTCGATATCGCGAAGAGTTGCGCGGGACAGAATCAGCGATCATTGGATTTCGTAAGATGGCTCACTGGTACTTGAAGGCGATGCATGTTCGGGCTCGGCTTCGTCACGAGTTTCAACTGATTCGCAATGAGGAAGAACTCGACGCGTACTTCGCTCGCCTTTCGAGCGAAGGGCCAATCGGCGGCAATCGCACGGGTGAGTTGCCTGAAATGAGCATTCCGGTTCCGAGTGGGCCGGTGGAACGGTGGTAATGGAGCGCTATGACAACTTCAATCACACGAGTGTTTCTGGGCTGGGACCGTCCACTGCTGGAAACCGCAGTGAGTTGGTTGCAGGAGCGATACGGTTCGGCGAGTGAATTGGACCTCAGCCGTGTGAGTATCGTTGTACCCGGGCGGCGAGTGGGGCGAAGGCTGCTAGAGATTTTGGTTCTGACGTCAGAGTCTTCTGGACGGCGGCTTGTTCCACCTCGCATCGAAACGTTGGGTGCGTTGCCAGAAACGCTATATCCGTTACAGAAGCCGCTCGCCAATGACTTGGTGCAACAATTGACCTGGGCAAAAGTGTTGAACGAAATGGAGCGGAGCGTGTTGGGGAAAATAGTCCCGCAGCCTCCGGCAAAAGAAGATGCCCTCGCGTGGTGGTCACTCGGTTCGTTGATGTGGCAACAACATCGAGAATTGGCGGCCGATGGCTGCAATTTTGAAGACGTCCTCAAATGTGGCCGAGCGATTGCCGGTTTCGGCGAAGCTGCACGTTGGCAAGCGCTCGTCAAAGTGCAGGACACTTATCATCGCACGATGGATGGGCTTGAACTGTGGGATGTGCAGACGGCTCGCTTAGAGGCGATCAAGCGTCACGAACCACAGACCGATCGCGATTTGATCCTACTTGGGACTGCAGACATCAATCGGGTGACTCGCGGTGTGTTGGACTTGGTTGCGTCACGCGTAACCGCTTTGATCGCGGCACCAGACGATCGACAAGATTGGTTCGATTTGCATGGCTGCTTGGTTCCGACGATGTGGGCTGATGGGCCGATTGATGTTCCTACGGACCAGATTCGCTTGTGCGACGGACCGGCCGATCAAGCATCGCAAGTGGCTCGCGAATTGGAGAAGTTTGGCGGTCGATATCGGACCGATGAAGTTGTGATTGGCCTTGCCGATGAAAAGCTCGGCCCGTTTATCGAACGCGAACTCAGCACACATGGTGTTACGTCTCGCTGGATCGAGGGGGACCGGCTGGCCGACTCTGGACCATGTCGACTGCTGGCCGTCGTGGCGGATGTGCTAGAGCGTGGACGGTTTGAAGACTTTGCCGCTTTGATGCGGCATCATGACTTTGGGGACTGGCTGGCGCGGCGTGGGCCAGGATCGAATGCCATTGATTTGGCGACGCTCGATGAAGCGTTTCGTTTGCATCTACCGATCAGCGCCGAGGCATTGCAGGCGATTTTGGATGCCCCAAACAGCGACTCGACAATGAAACTCGATGCCAGGAAGCGGAATCGCCAGAAGGCATTGGCGTCACTCCCGGCGAACGTCTCAGTGCAAGACTCGCCAACAACTCCACAATTGTCGGCATCAATTCGAGAGTTGCTGGCGGCCGCTCACGAATTGCTCGCCCCATTGAAGCGAGGCGACCGCCAATTAAACGAATGGGCCGAGCCTATACTGGCCTGGCTCCGAAGCGTATATGGCGAACGCAACGTCGACGATTCCACGAACGAAGGACGTATCGTTACGAGTGCGTTGCGTCGTCTTACGGAGATCATTGATGAGATCTCTGTCATCCCGGATTCGGTGGCACCAGTGGTTGCTGCCGCCGACGCGATTCGTTGTACCGTGAAGCGGACGACAGCGGACTTTGTACCGCCTGAACTCACTGAAAATGCAATCGAACTTCTCGGATGGTTAGAATTACCGCTGGACGACACACCGGCGGCGATCGTGACGTCGTTCAATGAGGGGTTCGTTCCGACATCATTGAATTCGGATTTGTTCTTGCCTAACGAATTGCGACAACGGCTTGGGTTGAATGACAACGCTCGGCGATTCGCACGTGATGCTTATGCGGTGACGCTGCTTCAGCACACTCGGAAAGATGTCGTGTGGCTTGTTGGACGACGAGATGCGGACGGCAATCCGCTGATCCCGAGCCGATTATTGTTTGCGGTTGATCCAAAGGCACTTCCACAGCGAGTGCTGCAGTTTTTGGAGCATCCGAAGAAGGACAGCACTGATGGGAGCGAAGCGTTACAAACGCGAAGCGAGGACGAGAGCCCCGAACATCCTCCGGAAAACGAGCGAACAGAACTGCCTAGTTTGAATCTTGTGGCTAACTCGATCACGACTCGGATTGATCGGAGAAATGTGCCAGCAGTCGGCTTCGTCATTCCGCGCCCCGACCAGATCGCAGCGTCTCTAGGAATGGTCGAATTATTGCGTCCCGCGAATGAGCTGACATTAAACGTCACTGAATTTCGATCGTATCTCGCATGCCCCTATCGCTACTTTTTGCGACACGTGCTCAAACTGCAAACGTTGGACGATGACGCCGTCGAATTGGACGCGCTGTCGTTCGGTAACGTACTACATGAGGTCTTGCGGAAGTTCGGACAGTCGGACCTGCGCGATTCGGCGGATGCGGAGAAGTTGCGGAAGTGGCTGTGTCAGTTGTTGGACGAAGTGGCTGCCGAACAATTCGGTACGCGACGTCGAGCTGCCGTCAACGTGCAGCTCAAACAACTGGAAAGCCGCCTGGAGGTCTTCGCTCGTTGGCAAGCAACGTGGCGCCGCGAAGGTTGGACAATCGCGTTTGCTGAAGTTTCGGTGCGGCCCAAAATGAATAGCCCGGAGACAGGACTTAATGGCGGCGAATCCAATGCAGCGTATCAACCTGCGTTTACCGTCGATGGCCTCCCGGTCTGGTTGCATGGTCGTATTGATCGCATTGATCGCAACGAATCGACCGGCGAATGGGCGATCTTTGATTACAAATCGGGAGACAAAGGGGCGTCGCCGGAAGATACGCATCGCAAACGAAAATCGGATTGGATCGACTTGCAATTGCCGTTGTATCGGCATCTGGCTCGCGTTTTTTCGCTGCCACAAGAACCTCGTCTCGGATACATCAACCTGCCGAAAGATTTGGGGGGAGTTGGTGCATCGTTTGCCGAATGGACACGCGACGAACTTTCCGATGCTGACTCTGCCGCGATGCGTGTCGCTCGATGCATCGCTCACCGCGAGTTCTGGCCACCAACGGACCCACCGCCAAGTTCATTGCAGGAGTTCAACGATATCTGCCAAGTGAAAGTGTTTGGTGGCGGAATCTAAGCGAACGGTAAATTACGGAGTGACGATTGGATGCACCGTACTGCGAAGTGGCTGTTGATCGCCTTCTTGCTGGCATTTCTTTTTTCACGGACGGCGAGCGGTGTTGTCGATCTGGACCTGTGGCATGAACTGGCCTTAGCAAAGGAAGTGCTGCAGACCGGGCACGTCCCCTGGCAGGATCATTTTGCGTACACGCCAAAACTTGAGATCGTAGTCCATCACGAATGGGGTGCAGGCATCATCGCGGCATTGATGACCAAAGTTTTCGGGACGTATGGCCTGCTGTTTGTGAAGTTCGCGTTGATATTTGGACTCGCTGGTATCTGCTGGACGACCGCTCGGCGACGAGGTGCGAGCGTAATTGCAACGGGGTTGGTCGCGGGGTTGGCCATCGTTATCGGAG
>CAIJTL010000204.1 GCA_903823545.1 uncultured Planctomycetaceae bacterium | reverse complement strand
TTGATCCGCAAAGATGGCCTGACGAAGTGGGCCGACATGGGGTTGGCTCGGTCGATCGACGAGTCGTTAGAAACAAATATCACTCGGGCAGGAACAACCGTCGGCACGGTCGATTACATGTCACCGGAGCAGGCTCGCAACAGCAAAGCGGCGGACATTCGCAGCGATTTATATTCGCTCGGTGCGACGTGGTATCACCTGCTTGCCGGTCATCCGCCGTTCCCGGATGGCAGCATGTTAAACAAACTGACCGCGCATAGCGTGAAAGCTCGCCCGGACATTCGTGACTTGAACGACGCGGTACCGGAAAACATCTCGGTCATGATCAAGCGGATGATGGCCGTAAAGCCGGAAGACCGTTATCAGACTCCGCAAGAATTGTTGGACGATCTCGGGAACGACCATCTGACTCGCGGGCCAATGACGCTCAAAGACCTTGCAGGGTTGGCTGAAGAAGACGAGGGCGAAGAAGAAGATCGGCATGCTCCGAAAGCTTCTTACAAGAAGCCGGGAGCGCAAGAAGCCAAGCAATTGATGGCACCGACGATGGAAATCCCGGTGATGCCGACGTCCTCCAGTGAAGCGAAAGCGACGGCTGGGGCAGACACTCGATCACTGAAAACGCTTGGTATTGTCCTGGGAATTGCGACGGTCATCGGCGGACTCTGGTATTTGGTCGCGGGGTTTGGTGAATCGACCGCGGTGAGGCCAGGACAGAATCCGTTTGATCGCGATGTCGCATCGAACGACGGCCCGAAGTTGATTGAGAATGATGCAGCCAGTGGGACTAAGAAATCGGACGACACGAAGCCCGAAAAGAAAGGTCCGAAGTCACTCACGCCACAAGGATCGGGAGCAAGCACTGCTTCGACCAAAGCTCCGGACAAGCCTGTTGCGCCGACTACTGGTTCGTTGTACTTGCCTCCGATTTCGCCGCTCGGTCGTGATGGTGAAGTCCGATACGTGTCTGACTGGATCGCCGCATCAGGAACACCGGTTTCAAATGATTTGAAGACGATCTTTGTTGGTGGTGGTACGAGCGGTTTAAAAAATGTCGCGACCTTGGACGAAGCGTTGCGTCAGTTGCCCGACACTGGCGGTGTCGTCGAGTTGGCTGCGGAAGGTCCTTATTTCTTGAGCCCGACCGAGCTGCTCAACAAAGCCACGATTGTGATTCGAGCGACAAGTGCCGTGCGACCTTTGGTGGTGTTGGTGGCAGATCCGGATCAACCGTATGACACTTTGTTGAAAGTTACGAACGGCGCTCTCACACTCGAAGGTCTGCAAGTCTTGGTTTATGCGAGGCAGTTCGCGACGAGTGATCCACTGACTTTAATCTCGGTTCGTAGTGGCGATCTTGCGGCCGTGAATTGCTCATTCAGTCTCAAAGGGATTCGCGCCGGAAAGACATTTGTGTTTGGTGCCGAAGGAAAAATCGTTCGGTCAGATTCAAAGGCATCGCCGCACTGTCGGTTGCTGACTCGCGACTGTGTGATTCGCGGCGCGGCGCTCGGTGCGTTTCAACTTGACCAAGCGATGACCGACTTGGTCGCCAGCAATTGCCTCTTCGCGACGGGTTCGGGGCCGGTCTTGAGTCTGACAAATCATCAACCTCTCGATGACATTGAATCGGCCGCATCGAAGACAACGCCAGCGAACAGTAGCACGAATAAATCGCCCGGCTCTAAGGGACCGTTGAAGCCGTCAGTTGGTTCGGCATCAAAAGGTGCATCCACAGTTCCGCGAAGTCTGAAGTTTTTGTCTTGCTCGATTCTGGCGAACGCGACCGCGTTTGAATTAACTCCGGGTTCTGACCCAAAGCCGCCGCTGACGGAAGTCACAATCGTCAACAGCGTGATTGCTGGGAACACCGGGCCGCAAAGCAATCCAGTGCTGTTGGCTCTGCCTAGTTGGCCGCAAAATCCTTTACCGAAGCCGGATCAAAACTTATACGACAACTTGCGTTGGACGTTCGAGTCATCGCTGATTTGCGGTTGGCAAAAGTTGATCTTGGAAGAACCTGGATCAACCTCGGTCCTACGCACCGGCGGCGATTGGAAACGTGATTGGCGCAATCAGCCGATGCTCGATGAGTCGCAGTTTCAAGCCAGCGCATGGCCGAAGACTCCGATCGTTGATTTGGTATCGGCGAAGGGAAGTGATTTCGTCGTACCTATCGATGCAGGAGTGAAATCGACGGACGGACAGCCGCTGGGATGGCCCGCGAACGATTTCAATGAACCGATGCCGATAACGTTGGCTCGAAGTGAGGCGCTCGCGGATCGCATGCGACATCCGGTACGAGGATGGGAGTCACTCACTGTCAACAAGACGATTCAAATAGACGCAAACATGCAGGATGTCGGACAGGTTCTCAACGCGGAATCTTGGCCGACGGGAACGTCGGTCGTGGTTAGCGGCACCGGCAATGTGGAAATGTCGCCAGTCGAAGTGAAAGGGAAGTCGCTGCGAATCGAATTCAAAAACACTGGCGAAGCGCCGCTCGTTTTCAGCCCTCGAAAGTTGGCAAAGATGAAAGATGACGAGGCGATGTTCGTGGTTGAAGGTGGCTCGCTCGAATTGGTCGACGGCCACTTCCGGTTTCCGAATTCCTCAACTCAACCGTTACCTCAGTTTTTCCTCAGTGTGCATGACGGCGATTTTTCGTTGCGTGGCTGCACAGTGATTGGTCAAACGTTGGATGGGACGAGCAAATTTATCGGCCTGATTCGTTGGAAGCGAATTGAAGCGGAATCGAGAAACCTCGCGTTGCCATCAGAGCGTAACTCCGGATTGATTGTCGACAGTGCTTTGATAACGACCGGACGATTGCTCGAAGCCGACATGCGTAACCGAACGCTGCTACTCCGCAATAGCGTGTTCGCGTCGATCGGCGACATGTTTGACTTAAACGTGCAAGGCTTCGAGAAACAAATCGGGGCGACGCTCGACGCACGCTGGTGTACCTTCGGGGCCGGAGGTAAATACCTGTTTCAAGTGCGTGGGACGAAAGACTCAGAACGTGCGACTCAGCCGTTCCATGCGTTCTTGGAAAACTGCGCGTTTCTGAATTTGACCGATCTTTCCGGAGCAACTGCCTCGCCGGTGTTGCTCTCCGTTCGAGACTATGTCTTGGCGAATCAGCAGCTTTCGTGGTGGGACTACGGCAATGGATACCAGATGCCGTGGTCGCAAATTGTTCGAACTGCCGATGCACCTGCGAAAGGGACACAGACGTTTGATGTTGAGTGGAAAAATCTTTGGGGGCCAGAACGTGTTGTTCGGCCATTAACCACGAGCGGCGGCGTACGCCTGGCGGCGAAATTGCCACATCGTTCCAAATTGGGGGCTCGCGATTTTCAACTCGCACGCGATAGTGCTTCAGCAACCTGGGGAACAGGATTAACAGGGCTCGGAGCAGACTTTGATCGCAAACCGAGTAATCTCACGTCGACAATCAATCGCGGTGATTCGAGTTCTGGAAACACGACGAAACTCGAAACAAAACCTGATCCGAATAAGGCACCCGTGAAAAAGGTAGAAACACCGATGCCGAAGAAAACTCAGAAGCTCGATTTCTAATGGGATCAAGCGAAGCGAATTGCCCACGGAACACACGGAAAGACACGGGACTTCAGAAAGCATTATGGTTCCCACTTCGGTGTCTTTCTGTGTGTTCCGTGGGCAAAATCAAATACTCGTCAGTGTGAGTAACAATCAGTCTTGGGAAAACTACGTATGAATGTCGTTCAACGATTTGTGTTTGGTTGCCTTTGCTGTCTGTTGTTAGCGAATGCCTCGCCGCTCAGGGCGGCGGACAAATTGCCGACGGAAGAGGACTACTATCCGATCACGCCGTTTGCGATTCCTGAAGGGATCGTGCTCGAAGCGGGAGGCGTTGAACTACTTCCCGATGGAAAGCTCGCGATCTCAACGCGACGTGGTGACATCTATTTGCTCGATAAGCCGTTCTCAAAGACGGGCAAGGATGTGAAGTTCACACAGTTTGCGAGTGGGCTGCATGAAGTGCTCGGTATCGCGTATCGAGACGGTTGGATTTACGCGACGCATCGTCCTGAAGTATCTCGACTAAAAGACGTTGACGGAGATGGTCGAGCGGATGTCATCGAGGCCGTTAGCGATGCGTGGGGAATCAACGGTGATTACCACGAGTACGCATTCGGATCGAAGTTCGACAAAGAGGGTAATATCTGGGTAGTGCTCTGCTTGACCGGCTCGTTCGGGAGCGACAGCAAGTATCGCGGTTGGTGCCTGCGGATCACTCCCGACGGGCAGATGATTCCGACCACGAGCGGCATTCGGTCCCCCGGTGGTATCGGATTCAATCACGAAGGGGAGACCTTCTACACCGACAATCAAGGTCCGTGGAACGGAGCCTGCGCGTTGAAGCATTTGCGTCCCGGCAAGTTCGTCGGACATCCCGGTGGCTTCAAATGGTTCGATCAACCAGAAGTCAAAGCGGCACTTGGCACACGACCAAAAGAGCCTGACAGCGGCAGTCGCATGATGGTCGAAGCGAAGAAGATTCCGGAACTTGAGCCACCTGCTTGTTACTTTCCCTACCCGAAGATGGGGAAGTCGGCGAGCGGCATTGTGTGCGACACAACTGGCAAGTTCGGGCCGTTCGTCAATCAGTTATTTGTTGGCGATCAATCCGACAGCACGGTGATGCGAGTTTATTTGGAGAAAGTCAAAGGCCATTATCAAGGGGCCTGCTTTCCGTTTCGCAGCGGTATCGGTTCTGGAAGTCTCGGCATGATGATGGCTCCGAACGGCTCAATGTTCGTCGGCGGCACAAACCGTGGTTGGGGTTCACGCGGCCCGAAGCCGCATTCGCTGGATCGCATTGACTGGACCGGTAAGGTTCCGTTTGAAGTCCACGAAATGCACGCGAAGCCGGATGGCTTTGAGCTGACATTCACTCAACCTGTTGATCGTGCTGCCGTCGGCGAATTGAAGTCCTACAAAATGCTGACCTACACCTACATCTATCAGGCCAGCTACGGCAGCCCCGAAGTCGATGCGACGACTCCGACGATCGAATCGGCCGTCGTCGCCGCCGATGGCAAGAGCGTGCGGTTGAAGATCAACGGACTGCAAGAAGGGCACGTGCATGAATTGCACATGGAAGGCGTGAAGTCAGCAGATGGAACACCGCTGCTCCACAAGCAGGCGTACTACACGTTGAACTATTTGGCGGAGTAGATCGCTCATGCGGTATGACGAACTCGAAGTGGTGAGCGACGACGAACCGTCGGAGTTAGAAGTTGTCGATGACAGTGGCGATCCGCGCAAGTTGTCGTTTCTCTGCTTCTGGAACATGCTGGTACTGCGCCCGAAGGAATTCTTTGAGCACCATTTTCAGAAGCGTCAGTCGCCCTATCTGTTTCTTGTGGTGTTCGTCGTCGGTGTCGCACGAGCAATCGACAAGATGGAAACGGAGTTTGTGAAGTTCGGTATGGGGCCAGCGGGATTGGCGTTGTTGCCGCAAGCGAATAGTTGGATCGCATATTGGGTCAGCGCCGTGATGTGGGGAATCGTTTACGGCGCGGTGTCGTATTGCCTCGGTGGTTGGTGGTACGACGTGCGAGTCGGTTGGGCTGGTGGCATTCGCGATCGCGAATCGTCTCGGTTCTTGTATCTCTACGCGTCCTTCATCCCCGGTGTGTTGCAGGTGATGGCCATGCTCGGAAATACGCTCGAAGACAAGCGACCGTTTCCGCATGAGCTGGAAGGGGTCGGTCAAATCTTGGTCTTCGGCACGTTGGTGCTAGCGACGTTTTACGCGACCTATGTCAGTTATCGCGGAGTTCGCACCGTGATGGATGCTCCCCGCTGGGGCGCCCGCTTGTGGTTCTTCATCATCCCTGGTTTGTTTTACACGCTCGTTCTGGGAGGCGCGATGGCCACGATGCTCTTGGTTGGCAAAGCG
>CAIJTL010000203.1 GCA_903823545.1 uncultured Planctomycetaceae bacterium | reverse complement strand
TTTCGAGCGAAGACCTGTGACGGAATGAGCCGGCGATCGTTCGTTCGAGCCGGTGCCGCGTTGCCGTGGGCGCTTGGAACACTCAACACGGCGGATATCGCACAAGCGGCTCAAGCAGTTCGAGCGAAGTCCGTTGTACTCGTCTGGTTGTGGGGCGCACCGAGCCACATCGACACCTTCGACCCGAAGCCAGATGCACCTGCGGAATACCGAGGTCCGTTCTCTCCAATCGCGACACGCACGCCGGGGCTGATGGTCAGCGAGTTGCTTCCGAGGTTGGCCGCTCGTTCCAACAAGTACGCGGTCGTCCGGAGCAACGTCACAACTGAGCCGGGACATCCCGACGCAGGTACCTCCGGACTGACGGGGTTCAAAGAGAAGCCCGATCCCGTACGACCGAACTTCGGCTCGATTGTCGCTCGACACCGTGGCCACAAAGGGTCGCTGCCACCGTTCGTGTCGATCGGTCGCGGGATTCCTCGCGATGTTGTCCGAAAGATGGACGGCTACGGCGGCGGAACGCTCGGCAAGACTTTCGATCCGTTTATGGTGAGCTGCTCGGATCTGGGCGAAGTCGAGATTCCTGCATTGAGCTTGCTCGACGGCCTGACGCCGAATCGTGTCAACGATCGCCGTGAGTTATTGTCGCTCGTTGACCAAGTCCCGCGTCAGCTAGAGGCATCGGGGATCGACGCATGGGACCGAACGTTTCAACGCGCGTATGGCTTGCTGATGAACTCACAAGCCCGTGCCGCGTTCGATTTAACCGCCGAGAAACAGTCGGTGCGTGACACGTACGGGCAGACGACCTTTGGTCAAAGTTGCTTGTTGGCTCGACGCCTCGTCGAAGCGGGAGTGCCGTACATACAAGTCAACTGGAGCGAGTACGTTGAATCGATCACGCCCAATTGTGACTTCGGTTGGGACACGCACATCTACAACTTCGAGTTGCTCCAAGACACGCACTGTCCGATTTTCGATCGAGCGTACTCCGCGTTGCTGGATGACCTCGACTCGCGCGGGTTGCTGCAATCGACCCTCGTGATCGCGATGGGTGAATTCGGTCGCACTCCGCGCATCAACGGACGTGCCGCCCGCGATCACTGGCCTCGTTGTTACTTCTCGTTGTGGTCGGGAGCAGGGATCGAAACCGGGCGCGTGATCGGTGCCAGCGACAAATACGCCGAAGATCCAGTGACTGAAGGGATCACGCCACTCATGGTCGGCACAACAATCGCCGAACTCACTGGCATCGACACCCAGGCCCGCGCCGAACTCCGAGTACTCGACGGCGGGGGCGTGATTCACGAATTGGTTTAGTTGAGCGTTCTTGCAAAGGGGAATGTTGTCCGTATGCCCAATCGATTTCGAAGTCTGCAATCCGACCAAGTTGTCGAAACTGCCGTGCGACTTGAGCGACGGATCACCGAGCGATTCCCGGAAGCCAACTTGCGTCACGTCGCCAGCGAACTCGTAACGATGGCTCGTGAGGCAACCGATCGTGCGCACCGCATCGGTAAGCCCAATGTTCCACTCCGGCTGCTGCAGTGGTTGTTGATTGGCTGTTGCCTGGGACTGGTCGGCTGGGTCGTACGACAGATTCGAATTAGTGATGACGTGTTGAAGCTCGACCAATTCGTTCAGACGGTCGATTCGTCATTAGCCACGATGGTCTTCATCGGCGCGGCGGTGGCATTCGTCACGTCCTGGGAATTACGACTGAAACGTCGCAAGGCGCTGATTGCCATTCACGAACTTCGGTCAATGGCACACATCGTGGATATGCACCAACTGACCAAAGACCCGGAAAGATTGTTGCAAGGCGGTCCCGCAACCCCATCGTCACCACGCCGCACGATGTCGCCGTTTGAACTGGGGCGATACCTCGACTATTGCAGCGAGTTACTTTCAATGATCAGTAAGACGGCCGCAATTTACGTGCAAGAGTTTCCCGACTCGGTCGCGCTCGACGCCGTCAATGAAATCACGTCACTGACCAATGGCCTTTCACGCAGCATTTGGCAAAAGATCATGCTGCTTGATCGCATTCAAACGGATGAGGCGAAGGACACCCCCGTGGGGCCAACGACGCCGCCAACCTCACAACCAACAACCACTTCAACGCCTTCGTAGAACGGGTCTCCTGGCCCGTTCGCAACAGTGTGGATCGAACGAGCCTGGAGACTCGTTCTACGGGGCGAGTCGCTTTCGCAATTCACCTGTCCGACCCGCGACATCGTCGAAGCGTTTATCCCAAACCTTCGCTTCCAACTTTCGCAGCGTGGCGTCCGCTTCGACACGTTGCTTCTCATGAATCTGTGCTGCGGCGAGACGCAGCAGCGGTTCGGGTTTGAGCGATCGGAATTCAACTGCGCGTTGCCAATGAGCGATCGCATCGAGCCAACGGTTTTGTGATTCGCGAACTTCGGCCAGCAATGAATGACTCTCTGCCTCGAGCGGCAGCATTTCGACGATACTGGTGAAAGCTCGCTCCGCTTCAGTCACTTGTTCGAGCGCCGCGAAACGTTCGCCTGCGTTCTTGAAGCGAGCGACGTCACGGCGGTTGAGTTTCAGTGATTCAAGCAACTGTCCGACCGCGCCAACATGGTCGCCGACGGCATCCAAACTCGTGATCAACGCGTCGTGAATCTCGATGTCGTTCGATTGAATCTCGATTGCCAGCCGCAATTGCACGACCGCTTGCGCATGTTGTTTTCGCTCGGCAAAGATGTTTCCGAGTGCTTTGCGAGCGATCGGATTTTCCAACTTCGTCCGTTTGGCTTCGTCATCCAGATGCTTCGCGAGGACATCAAGGTCCGCACACTGTTGCATCACTGCTTCAAGCGCGTTGATCGCCTTCTTCCGTTCTTCGCGGTTCGGTCCCCAACTCACGATTGCCGAGATCGCCGCATCGACCGCTTTCGGAAACTCCTTCATGCCCGCATACGCGAGTGCTTGCTTCGAGTAATACTGCGACAGCGTTCCGTTGCCGATACCCCGATTCGGCTGCGACTGCTCGTGAGCGGCGATCGCTTCCTTCCAGTAGCCCACCGACTGCTCGAACAATTCGCAGTTGAGGCATGCTTCCGCCAGCGTGCGCATTGCCGACTCGTTCCAGCCACGTGCGTGATAGACGGCGTCCGCTGTCGCTAACTCGGTAATCAATCGCGTTGTTTGCTTCGTTTGGAAATACAACTCCATCAAACGCGGGCGGAAGTCGAGCCGATCAGGAAACTCCGTCACCAACGCCTGCATCAGCACGATCGCCTCGTCGTACCGATCAACGCTGCTCAAGTACCACACGAGCCTCGCTCGCCAATCGGCATCAAGCTGCTTCAGTTCGTGCGCCTTCTTCAACAAGGTGATCGCCGCCTCACGACGATTGAGTCCGTCCCACAGATAGCTCACGACTGCTTTGACCGTCTCAACCTCTTTCACTTTCTCAACCGCGACTTGTTCGGCGACTCGCGTGAAGTCCTCGGCTTTCTCTTTCCAGAAGAACTCACTGTTCTGGTGAAACAAATCCGTGCGCGGCATCTGCGGTGCGAGCAACTCGCGTCGCAGTTCGGTCAACACTCGTGCGAGTAGTCGCGGTTCGACATCACCCAATTCCGGGCACTCTCTTCGCCACTCAGCAATTGTCCGCGCGAAGAGTCCCCAACCTTGTTGATTCTGCTGCCGCAACCAATCCGGTTCGTGATCGAACCGATCGAGATAAAACACAATCCCTTCGCGGCAACCGAGCACGTCATGAATCGCACTCGCGACGGCACTGACCATCGGCTGGTATTGGTTCGTGTTCTTCTTCAACAGTTCGACAAACCGCCCGTTCGCGAATTTCCGTAGGTCGTCGCGAGCCTCTTTGAAATCTTTTGTGACAAGACCTAACCGATACAGCGACATCAGCGAATTCAGCACCGCCGTGCGATGTCCGGGATCGGGCGTTTCGAGCGTGGCCAGCAGCAGCGACTGATAGGCCCGATACAACTCGATCCCCTGGCCGA
>CAIJTL010000202.1 GCA_903823545.1 uncultured Planctomycetaceae bacterium | reverse complement strand
ATGAATCCCACTTATCCATTGGGTCGCGCACGTGGTTACTGTCCGATGATCGCTCACTAAATCCTACTGACGCACGGCAACCCTCAGTTTCGCCGATGCTGATCTCGGATTCGATCGCTGTTCGTCCATAGAAGCACGGGTGACTTCTTCCGAAATCGACGCGAACAGTCCGTCACGCAGTCCGTTCTTGAACGCAATCTTTACCCGACGGTCTTCGCCGGAATGAAACGTCAATATCGCAACTCGACCGCCCGGCTTTAGGCAGTAAGGTAAATTGCGAAGGAACATGTCGAGTGCTCCGAACTCGTCATTGACGGCGATGCGAAGTGCTTGAAACACACGTCGCACTGCACCTTCGGCGGTCTCGGTTGAGATGAGTCGAATTCGGCTGAATGCATCTCGAATGACCTCTGCCAAACCGTGTGTCGTTGTGAGCGGCTTACGAGCATGTGCGGCCAGGATCGCCTCTGCCAGTTCTGCAGCTCGCGGTTCGTCCGAGTTTTCGGTGAGCAGTCGCGTCAACTCCGCATTGCTCAGTTTTGAAATCAACTGCGATGCAGACAGGCCGCGAGCCGGATTCATCCGCATGTCGAGCGGCCCATCCGACTTGAACGTAAACCCGCGCGACGGATCATCAATTTGCATCGAAGAGAGTCCTAAGTCCGCCAGCAATACATCGGCTCCGTCGTGCGATTCCGCAGCGATGAGTTGGGCAACTCCCGCGTAATTCATTCGTCGAACGACCAGTGACTCCGGAGCGAATCCGAGTTCACGCAAACGAGCTTCTGTCTTCGGTATCTCTAGCGGATCAGCATCAATCGCTAGCAATCGTCCGTTCGGCTGCACAGCAGCAAGTAATTCTCGAGCATGTCCGCCGTAACCCAACGTGCAATCAACTGCGATCTCACCGGGTTGAGGAGCTAGCGCGGCGAGAATCTCCGCGACCATAATCGGGCGATGCGTTCCGGCCGGAGTTTTGCCGCTCGCAATGACCTTTGCGATATCTTCAGCGTACCGTTCTGGCTGATGTTCTTTGTACTTCTCGCTGAACTGCCGAGGATGTGTCCCTCGATAACGCGGTCGCCGCCGTGGTTTTTCAGATCCAGAATCCGCTACAGGTTCTTGCATAGGAGCAACACCAACACGACACGCAAACGAGTGGTTGTGCAAATGAAGTTCATTGAACCGACTCGGTTCACCGAGTTGGTTCGCCGAACTTATCAGATCACGTTTGCGAAGCGTAGAACGGCAACGGTAAGTCCAAGGCTATTACCGAGGATGAATTCCATTTGTGAGCAATTTGCTCTGCTTTGGGATTCTCATTAGTTTCTCCAGTGCGTGAGTTTCGACAGGAACTTCACCGCTAACTGAATTGATCAGAAAAAGAAAGCAGACGATGAGCACTCACGAAATCTCTCGACGAAATTGGTTAGGCAGCACGGCGTTGTCGGCAACCGCCGTTGGTTTATCGATCGGGGCAAGCTCTCCGAGTCAGTCTGCTGAGCCGCCGAAAGCTTCCGCTCGCGGTACGGTGAAGTACTGCCTCAACACCAGCACAATTCGTGGTCAGAAAGTGGGTTTGGAGCGAGAGGTCGAGATCGCCGCCAAAGCGGGCTACAACGCGATCGAACCGTGGATGGGAACGATTGGTGACTTCGTGAATGGGAGCGGGTCGCTCAAAGACCTTGGAAAGAAGATTCGCGATTTAGGACTCGTGGTCGAAAGCGCAATCGGGTTCGCTCGTTGGATTGTCGACAACGACGAAGAACGGATGAAGGGGCTTGAAGAAGCCAAACGCGATATGGATTGGCTCCAACAACTTGGCGGAAAGCGAATCGCCGCTCCGCCGGTCGGCGCTCATGACAAAGGTCCGGTCGATCTACTGAAGGCTGCAGCGCGTTTTCGCGAGCTCTGCGACATCGGTCGGCAATTCGGCATCGTGCCGGAATGCGAAGTGTGGGGTTTCTCGAAATGCCTTTCGCGTCTCGGTGAAACCGCGTTTGTTGCGATCGAGAGCGCTCATCCCGATGCGTGTATCCTGCCGGATATCTATCACCTCTACAAAGGAGGGAGCGACTTCAGCGGCCTGAAGTTACTCAGCAGCAGTGCCGTGCAGGTCTTTCACGTCAACGATTACCCAGCGGATTTTCCGCGAGCGAGCATCGCTGACAAAGACAGAGTTTATCCCGGCGATGGCGTGGCCCCGATGACTGAGATTCTCCGCTCCGTGATCCGGCCCGAGCGCCCGATTGTCTTGTCGCTGGAGTTGTTCAACCCCGAATATTGGAAACAAGACGCTCAGCAAGTGGCGAACACCGGACTGGAGAAAATGAAGACCGTCGTGCAAAAGGCGATCGAGAGTTGAACTGAGCAGTTCTGTAGGCGCGTAACGCGAGAAGCAAGTTGATTCTGGCGTTATGGGCAGAGGACGACAGCGAATATAGATTAGGCAGCGAATGCAGGGGGACTTATTCGCTGCCTAATTTTGATTCGCTGTCGATTGAGCCT
>CAIJTL010000201.1 GCA_903823545.1 uncultured Planctomycetaceae bacterium | reverse complement strand
TGACTCGGTACAAATCGAATTGTTGATGTTCCATAAATAGCAAACACTGAAGGCTCAGTTGATTAAATCGGCGGACTTAGATTGTTGGAGATCGTGAATGCCTTCTCATTGCAACGTCTAAAGTTTTACGAAAAGAAGGCATCCACGTCCCGCAAGGACATGCTCAGCAGCGCATTCAAATCATGAACTGAGGTCGTCACCACTGTTGCGCTATTTGCGTTTTCCTGGTTTCTTCACGGCTACTTGAGCTGTTTTGAATTGTGGAACCGCTGCGCCAAGAATCGGTTCGGGGCCAAGAATCGCTGGCTTTTGAATGTATCCCATATCGTCAAGTCGCTTGGATGTTCGGTCGAGCAACTCTTGGAAGGAGATCTCTTTGCCAGAATTTCGAGCATCTCGCAAAGTTTGAGTGACGCAATACGTAAAGGCACCGAATGACGTCACGCCATGCTGATACTCCTCAGCGAGTTGATCCTCTTGGCAGGCTTCGTAAATCACGGGCAAGAATGGGCCCATATGCCCGAAGGTACTGCGTAGTTTGTCGTACTCTTTGTCTGGACGATTTCGCAGCTTAAGTGCTCGGCCGATTTTGGAGATGTCATTTCCTGGCACCTTGCCGGTATAGAGACCTCGATCCGACAGGTCTGACACCGCGTTTGAAATCTTTCGCGCGACCCACATCTGAGTTTCTGGGTTCCAACTCAGAGTACGATGACGAACATCATCGGGCGGTGTCAGACCACGAGATCTAACCCCTTGACCGCGAGCCAAGCCACCCGAATGACAGCAATCGAGAACCATGATCAAGCGAGAATCGTACGGCAATTGGCTATAGCGCTCGAACAACCAATCGTCGATGATCGCCGTTTCGGGTGACCAATTGAAATCGTGTGGCACCAAGCATTCGTCGAGCCGATCGACTTCGCTGTTGATTCCGTATCCCGCAATCTGTGCTCCGTGTCCGCTGTAATGAAGGAAGCGAATATCGCCTGACTTCACGTCGTCGAGCAGCCATTCGATCCGTTCGCGAATCCCGGCAGCAGTCGCTCGCTCGTTGTGAACAACCCGAATATCGTTCGGTTCAAATCCCATCTCCTGTAACGTCTCACTCATGCGATAGGTGTCGTTGACGCAACCGTTGAGGTTGTTGGACGGGTCGGCGTACTTGTCGATGCCGACCAGCAACGCTCGACGATTGGGGGTTCGTGGAAGTTTTTGAACCGCCTTTAGGCTTCTGGTCATCAATGCGCGCGTGCTTCCACCGGCGACATCGGACCATGCCGAACTCACGGCGTTCGTGTGGCCGAGATAAGTCGCCGCATCGTGATTCATCGGATCCCACGGAATATCGAATGAGGTATCAATCTGCGTGAAACTCTCGTCATTGATTCGGACGGGGGCCGTGAGGACGTTGTCGTGTTCATTGAAGAGATGAAACCAGTGCTTGATCTTCGGCATTTCGAGGCGACCGCCAAACACGCCGCTCACAAACGAGTTACCGATTTGTGAGCCAAAGCTCATGAACTTCAATTTCGAGACATCGGCTTTGTCGCCCACTTGCAACAGCGTGTCGTAGCTGACCAGCGAGCCGAGGCTGTGTCCGCAGAGAACATCCGGCGTGAAGTCATTGATTGCGTTGATCAATCGCTTTCGCAATTGAGTTCGCAGCGCGGGATCACCCGCCCATTGTGCGACCATGCCTGCCGTCCAACGAATCGTATCGCTCAAACCACGCGCACTTCGAGTCGCTCGCGTACCACTGCCAAACAGGCTGCTGATTGCTCCTCCCAGCAATGTTGTGACGGCGGACATGGATGTTTCTAAATCAATCGGATGTTGCTCGAACAAATCGTCGTGCAAGACGAATTCAACTTCGACATCCGTGCCGGGCTTCCAGGCATGAATCGACTTGGTAATGACCTTCTGCCATTCATCCTGCCAGCTCAAGTCCGTGTGATGATTGCCAATTCCGTGAATCGCTAAAACCTTAACCATCGAAATGTCTCCCAAATGAACGAGGTCTGTCTGATTTGCCACCAGTTGAAATACCGGCAGGCGAATGGTGCAGGCAACTTAGAAGTGCTTGTGTTATTTGTCCATCAGCCAGCATGGGCGCTCGCGATGAGCAGCCTATAATCCCGCTCGCCTGTCTTTTGCCTTCGATCGCGAAGTGAAAAAGTGAGTTTATTATGCAACCCAAGGGGTC
>CAIJTL010000200.1 GCA_903823545.1 uncultured Planctomycetaceae bacterium | reverse complement strand
CGAAGCGTGAGCGAGGGCAAACGCTTCAAGAGACTTCCGATACATCGCGTTGTGAAGCGTTCGCCCTCGCTGACGCTTCGGGTTACATGTTGCGACGAATCAAAAATTGGCACGCCGTGTCCGGCACGATTGCAAAAAAAGCCCGGCATTTTGTGGATGCCGGGCTTTTCGATTTCAGGCCTGATGAAATCCCTTCGGATTGCGGGGATTACACCAAGAGGTCGTCGAAGTCGAAGATGAAGGACTCGTCGATGGCCTTGGGGGTTCCGATGAGGATGTTAGTCCCGGCGCCGAGCGAGATGGTGTCTTGGGAGAGTGCGCGGATGGTGTCGTTGCCGTCACCAGCGAGGACCACATCGGTGCCCGCTTCGGCTTCGAGGTAATCGTTCCCATCTTCGCCCAAGAGTGTGTCGTCGCCGGTGCCACCTTTCAGGGAGTCATTGCCGGCTTGGCCACTCATGATGTCGTTGCCGGCACCGCCGTTGATCGTGTCGTTGCCGTTACCACCGGCGATGAGGTCATTGCCGTTGCTCCCGAATAGGTTGTCGTGGCCCTCGTCGCCCAGCAGCGTGTCGTTGCCGTTGCCGCCGTCGATTCGATCGTTGCCGAGGCCGCCGTTGAGGGAGTCGTTGCCGTCACCACCCAGGAGCGTGTCGTGGCCTTCTTCGCCCAAGAGCGTGTCATTGCCGATGCCTCCGGTCAGGTTGTCGTTCCCGGTGCCGCCGTAGATCAGGACGTTGACTGGCGTGATCACGATCGGTGAGACGTTCGTTTTCGGCTTGATGGTTTTGGCACCGGCCGCATTGATGACATCGTTCCCGTCGCCGCCAGTCAGTTCGACTGTGCCAGCGAAAGTGTTGTCGATGCTCTTGACGGTGATGGTATCGTGGCCGTTGTTGCCGTTGACGATCAGCGATTGGACGCCGTTGATGTTGAAGTCCAGCGGCATCATGACGCCGGAGACAGACTCAAAGCGTTGGCCGCCGACTGCCGCAGTGTCGCTGAGGGCGACCTTGTCGTTCGTGGCGGGGAGGTCGAAGACCAACTCGGAGGTCGCGGTCCCATCGAGTGACGTGCGGCCGACGTTCCTGAACGTGACCAGCGAAGAAGTTTGGAATGCGTCACCACCTCCGATGTCGCTGTCGTTGATGAGCGTGAAGTTGCCGGTGTGGCGCGTCGTTGTGCGATACGTGAGCGAATCGAACTTCGCTCCGGTGTTGCGCAGGATGATCGCGTCTGCCGGGCCGGGGGTGCCGTCGTAGTTGATGCCGCCGGAGTAGCGATTCGTGCCACCAGCGAAATCGACGATCAGTTGATCGCTTCCCAAGCCACCGATGATGTTGAGCACTCCGGTGTAGTTGGACGCGATGCTATCGACTCGGATGGTGTCGTTGCCGAGTCCGCCGTTGATCGTCAGCGAGGTTGCTGCGGCGATCGAGAACGTCGTCGTTTCAAA
Organism: uncultured Planctomycetaceae bacterium; assembly: GCA_903823545.1. Lineage (GTDB taxonomy): Bacteria > Planctomycetota > Planctomycetia > Planctomycetales > Planctomycetaceae > SXKJ01. The sequence continues at coordinate 1,929 of CAIJTL010000200.1, read as the reverse complement.
CGTGGTGCCCGCCAGTTGCATCGTGTTCGCATCGACTTCCGAGAGGACGGCCACGTCGTTGGACTTCGGCAGGTTGAGGATTACCTCGACCGGCGTCCCGTCGATCGACAGCGGGTCGATGCCGAGGAACGTGAGCGTTGATTGCACGACTTGTCCGTCGCGGAAGAGGACGTTGCCGTCAGTCTTGTTGTCGTAGTTGACGGTGTAGGAATCGAACTCCTCATCAAGACCTTCAATGGCGAGCGAATCGAAACCCGCACCGCCGTTGAAGACCATGCCACCGGCTGGAATCGGGTTGCCGTTGCTGAAGTCGAGCGTCAGCTTGTCGTCGCCGCTGGTCCCGTTAAACGTCAGCCGGTTGAAGTCATCGAGTTCCACGGTGAAGGGATCAATCTGCCTCGACCCCGACACCGCGATGATGCCGTTCGTCAGGTCTTGAACGTAGACCTTGCCGTTCTCGATGTAGACTCGCAGGTTGTCGTTGGTTGGACTGCCGTCATTCGCCGCGTCATCCACGCCGATGACACCGTTGGCTCCAGTCACCTTCGTGCCGGGAACGCCGACTCGGAAGGTCACGGTGTCAGTCGTCTCGGCCTCGTCGGTTGCGGTGATCGTGACGGTGGTCGAAGCCGTGAGCGTTCCTGACCACGACCATGTCCCGTCGTCGTTCTTCACGACGTTGCCGACCGACGCGGTCAGTGTGACTGTGTCTCCGACATCCACGTCGTCCCAAGTGCCGGTGTTCGTCGCCGAGCCGCCGGTGGCCACGACACCGTCGTTGTCCGCCGTGATCGTCGGCAGGTCGTTGGTGTTGATAACCGTGATCGTGAACGTGTCGCTGACCGACGCGTTCTTCGGATCAGTCGCGGTGACTTTCACATCAAAGCTACCAACATCATCGTTGGTCGGAATTCCCGTGAACCTCTGCGTCTCGTCGTTGAAGCTCAACCACGTTGGCAGCGGATCGCCGTTGGCCTTTGTCGCGGTGAAGGTCAGCGTGTCGTTGACGTCCGGATCGGAGAAATTCTCTCCGACCGACAACGAGAACTCCGCGTCTTCGTTCGGTTCTTGATCGTCGATCTCTTCCGTAACAACCGGCGGTTGATTCTTCGCGATGACGATGTCGTTCCCCGTCCCCGCGTCGTAGCGAATCGCTCCCGGAGTTCCCGAGCCCAAGAAGTCCGCGATCGAACCGTTATTCGGCAGCCCACTGAACGTCCCGTCGATCTCGTCCTCATTGTCGTTGAGCAGCACCGCAAACGTGTCGGTCGCCCCGACGACAAAGCTATTCGCCACCACAGTCGTCAGCGTGGCTGTCGAATCAATCGCGACCGTCCCGGTCACTTGAATCTGATCAAACTGAGTCCCCGCCGTCGTCCCACCAATTTGGAACGTGTAGCCGGAGTTCGCTGCGAACGTCGTATCGCCGATCAGCGACAACGTGTTGATCGCCGGCTGATCGAGCGGCGCACTAATCGTGATCGCTCCGCTGTTCGAGTTACCAATCACGATCGTTCCGGCAGTGATGAAATCGAGTTCCGCATCGGTCAGGCTCAGCTTGCTATCGGTCTCGGTGCCGAGGTCGATCGCCGTGCCGTTTGTTGACGGCTTGACCATGACCGTCGCCGTTCCCGCGTTGAGTGTCCCCAACAGGCTGACACGGTTGGCCGTGACAATGATGTTGTCGATGGAGGAAACCGACCACGTGGCCTGCAACAGCATTATGCCTGAGTGCGTCGTGATTGAGATTGGCTGTGTAACCAGCGTGTTGCTGATGTTGCCGCCGATCGAAATGTCATTTGCCGCCGCCAGTGTGATGTTTCCCTTTGCGTTCAGTGCCCTGGTGTTCTGTGTTGTGATCCCGCCCGCAGTGCTTGTGATCGAGAGCGTGCCCGCAGTGCTGAGCGTGTTGCTGATGTTGCCGCCGAT
>CAIJTL010000199.1 GCA_903823545.1 uncultured Planctomycetaceae bacterium | reverse complement strand
GAACGGCGGACGACTGCTCTCGTGGCGGACGCTTCTAGCGTCCGAACCGACGCTAGAAGCGTCCGCCACTTTGACGTAGATGGGACCGATATTGCAGCTGCGATTGAAGCGGTAGCAGCAGCGATGCCGCCGGATTATGTGCCGCGGATTGTATTGCTGACCGACGGCAATCAAACGCGCGGCGATGCGCTGCAAGCGGCGTTGGGGACCGCTCAACGAGCAGGAAGGAACAGGCAACCGATTCCGATCACAACAGTGCCGCTGCCGACTCGCGATGATCCGGAGGCTCAAGTCTCGGCGGTGAAAGTGCCGGCTCAGGTGCGCGAAGGGGAGCCGTTTTATGTGGAGGTCGTGATCGACTCGAATCACGAAGACGAAGGACTGATTGAGGTTTATCGCGGTGCTCACAAAGTTCTGTCGGAGACGAAGCCGCTGAAGAAAGGGGAGAATGTCTTCAAGTTTCAACAAGCGATTCAACGAGAACGATTGGCCGAATACACCGCGCGAATCAGCGGGCTCAAACAAGACACGCTTCTCGACAACAACAGCGAGACCGGTTTGGTTTTTACATCCGGTCAGCCGCGCGTGTTGTTGATCGACAGCGATCCGAAAGAAACTCAGCATTTCGTGTTCGCGCTGCAGCAGGAGGACATTCAAGTCGATGTTCGTCCGCCGCAAGGAATGCCGGAGGAGCTCTCTGACTTACAGAATTATGAACTGCTCGCGCTGTCGAACGTCCCGGCCACGCTGCTCTCGCAACGGCAAATGGAACTCGCTCGAACTTACGTGCAAGACCTCGGCGGCGGGTTCTTGATGCTCGGCGGCGATCAATCGTTCGGACTCGGCGGGTATTACAAAACAGTGCTCGAAGAAATCCTGCCGGTGAAATCGGACTTCGAGAAAGAAAAAGATAAGCCGAGCCTCGCGATGGTATTGGTCATCGATCGATCGGGTTCGATGGCGGGTCAGAAATTGGAGATGGCGAAGGAGGCGGCAAAGGCTGCGTCTGAATTGCTAGGGCCGCGCGACCAATTGGGCGTCATCTGTTTTGACGATGCCCACAATTGGGTCAGCGAACTGCAATCAGCGGGGAACAAAGGACGCATCGTCGATGAGATTTCGGCTGTTCAAGTCGGCGGCGGTACGAGCCTCTATCCGCCGATGGAGGAGGCTTACAACTCGTTGGTCAACGCGATTGCGAAGCTCAAGCACGTCATCGTGCTGACCGACGGTATCTCGAATCCCGGCGACTTCGAGGGGCTCGCTCAGAGCATGGCGAGTGCTCGCATCACCTGCACGACGGTGGGTGTCGGCGAGGGTGCGGCGAATGATTTACTGGAGACGATCGCTCGTATTGGGCAGGGGCGACACTTCGTCGCGACCGATGCGAGTTCGCTACCGCAGATCTTCGCCAAGGAAACGATGACCGCCAGCAAAGCGGCGATCAACGAGCAGCCGTTTATTCCGCAGGTCATGCGGCCCACGCAGGCGCTCGCGGGGATCGACTTCGAGTCCGCGCCCTTTCTGCTCGGCTATGTCATGACTCGACCAAAAGCGACGTGCGAATTGATCCTCTCGTCCGAACAAGGCGACCCGTTGCTGGCGTGGTGGCGATACGGCTTGGGCACGACAGTCGCGTTTACCTCCGACGCGAAAAGCCGCTGGGCGGCTGAATGGCTGACGTGGCCGGGCTACAGCAAGTTCTGGGCACAAGTCATTCGTCATGCGATGCGCAAGAACGAAGCGAAGGGAGTCACCGTTGACGTCCAACAACGTCATCGCCGGGCGACAATCACGCTCGATGCAGTCGATGCCGTCGGCAAATTTCTCAATCAGACCGACACCGAGTTGACGGTGATTGACCCGCGACTCGGCGAACGCAAACTTGCGATGACTCAAACAGCACCGGGCCGTTACGTCGCCGAGTTCGACACGCCGAACTCCGGCGCGTACCACTTGAACTTGTCACAACGAGCGGCGAACAACGGCCCGATCATCCATCAACAAACGCGCGGAATCACGGTGGGTTACTCCGACGAATTGCGTCTGCGTCCGACGAACAACGAGTTGCTGCAACAAATCGCCACGGCCACCGGCGGACGATTCAATCCGAAGCCGAGCGAAGCGCTGCTCGATCCACCCGGTGAATCGTCGGCGCAACGCATGGCTCAACAAAGTCGCCCGCTGTGGCCAGAGTTGGTGATGCTGTCGCTGATCTTGTTTGTCTTCGACGTCGCCCTGCGGCGCATCGACTTGACGGTGTGGCTACCTGCTCGCTGGTCCGGAGTACCGCCAACGATGACTCCTGCAAAGCGTGCCATTCGCACCAACAAATCGCCGCCATTACGACGAGACGTCGTTCGGCGCTAAAGCTTGTTTGATTTCAAGGAGGCCCCAAAATGGCAGGTCCACGGGCAATACACTGGTTACTTGAGGCAGATGTTTTCCCGGACTATGCAAACGAATTTGCGACGGCAGTTCGAGAGTGTGGAGCGAACATCTCAGTGTTACCGGCTATCAAGCCAGGATATTCATTTGAGGACGCCGGTCAGCCGAATCCGCGACTTGCTTCGCGAGAAGATTGCGTGATTTTTCATGGCTGCATTGGATTGGCGGAGCGAATTCATTCCGAGACAGATTGGATGCCTGGCTTCTATGGGAACTTCGATCGGCTTACTTGTAGTACTTACTTTCCCGCGTTGGGCGAATTTCTGCTCAACTCAAGGTATGCGTTGCTTCCATTTAAAGAAGTCCGCCGAATGAAAGACTTTCTCTTCGATTCGGTCTATGGCGAAGGCCAGTTTTTTATGCGTCCGAATTCTCCGAAAAAACTATTTTCAGGAATGCTCGTTCGGCAGGATTACTTTGAGAAAGATTACGAACTAGCGGCCTTTTACGACGTACTGGATCATGAGATTGTGGTCGTCGCACCAGCTCAAAGAATTCATTCGGAGTGGCGGTTTATCGTCGTCGATGGTCACGTCGTGGGCGGTAGCTGCTATCGAATCGAAGATAGCCCATGCCGAGTTTCTGACATCAATCCAGACGCAATGTGTTTCGCCGAGAGTGTTGCCGCAAATGGTTGGAGTCCTGATCGTGTTTGGACGATCGATGTCGCACTGACTGTGGCTGGCGAGTACCGATTGATTGAAATTGGTAGCTTTAGTTACGCGAATCTTTATGCCTGCGATTTACGGACGGTTATCGCCGCGGTTCAAAAGGTGGCCGTTGATGACTGGATTCAACAATCTCAATCACTGCCAAAATGAATTTATTCTTACCCCCGAGTTTTGCCTGCTCCTCAAATTGTTTTGCGAAAAAGGGCAGGCAAAAATCGGGGTAAAAATGGCTTGGTGGAAAAATGATGTGCCGCGTGAAATCATGTCGGATGTTGTTGGCGTTCGTATTGGTATTGAGTGCGGCAGCGAGCATCACGCGATGTGACGAAGCAATTTCAGACGTTGCAGGCCGCACGTTGGAGGAATGGTCCAGCGAATTAAAGTCGCCAACGCCGGTGGTTCGGCGGCGTGCTGTGTTGTCGATCGGCGCGTTTGGAAAGAACGCGGTGCCGGTGTTGACTCAGGCGTTGAGTCATGGCGACGAAGTTGTGCGGTATTGGGCGGCGAGTGAACTGGGCGATCTCGGCGACGATGCGAAGCCAGCGGTTGAATCGTTGCAAAAGATGTTGGGCGAGAAGTCGATCGGTGTGCGGATCGCGGCGGCTTATGCGTTGTGTCGAGTTGGGCTTGTCGATGAAGGGCTGCCGACTTTGCTTGAAGGGCTGAAGCACAAAGAACGGGGAGTGTGGAATGCGTCGGCGGATTTTCTGGCTCGAATCGGTCCGCCAGCCAAGGACGCGGTCGCGACGCTCGAAACGGAAGGAAAACGTGGCGACGATCACATTGCCGACATCTGCAACGAAGCTCTGCGATGCATTCGAGGTGCCGAGCCGACGCTGCCATCAAAGACGACTAACGCTACTCAAGGAGACGCCGCAGCGGGGAAGCCAAACAAGAAGGTGACGGTCGCGAGCGTCTTCTCAAAGGCGTTTCTCGAAGAAGACGTCAGTCGGTTTTCAAAACCGAACAGAGACAAGACGCGGCCCAATATTTTATGGATCAGCGCGGAGGACATTTCGCCGAGTCTTGGCTGTTACGGCGATTCGTATGCGATCACTCAGCGACTCGATCAACTGGCGAGTGAAGGGATGCGATTCAATCGCTGTTTCACTCATGCGGGTGTTTGTGCGATTTCACGATCGGGCTTAATCACCGGGATGTATCCGGTGTCGATCGGGAGTCAGCACATGCGGTCGCAGATTGTGTTGCCGTCGCATGTGAAAGCGTTCCCGGAATATCTGCGAGCG
>CAIJTL010000198.1 GCA_903823545.1 uncultured Planctomycetaceae bacterium | reverse complement strand
GTACAACGGCAACAGTTCAATATCCTTCGTCCAACCTCGACGAGCCATGTGGCCGCGAATCAGTTTTGCTGTTTCGTGAATGTCCCATTCTGTCGGTTGAAAGATGAGGATGTCCCACAAGTCTTCGGCAGCGAGTTCGTCTAACGCATCAAGAATTGCTCGCTGTGGATCGGCTTCGTCTTCGACATCTTCTTGGGATGGCTTACCAAAACGCCGATTTGAGTTCTCCTCATTTCCTCGGTTTGTTTGCTCGTCTCCGTCGCGGATTCCCGCATCCGTCAGCGGTCGCCAGCGCACTTCAACCGGATACATTCGGCCGGAGACTTCGATAATCGGAGCTGGGCCTGATCTCGAACTGAAATGCTCTGCGAAGCGAGCCGCGTCGATCGTTGCCGACGTGATGATGACTTTCAGATCGGGGCGTTTCGGCAGCAGCCGTTTCAAATTGCCAAGCAGGAAGTCGATATTGAGGCTTCGCTCATGCGCTTCATCGACGATGATCGTGTCGTACTGTTCGAGGAACCGATCGGTGCGAGTCTCCGCGAGTAGGACGCCGTCGGTCATTAACTTGATAAGTGTGTTCGGCTGCGTCGCGTCTGTGAATCGAACTTTGAAACCAACTGTGCTGCCTAAAGGAGTCTTCAATTCGTCGGCCACACGAGCCGCGATTGTGCGTGCGGCGACTCGACGTGGCTGTGTGTGCCCGATCGTGCCGACGATTCCGCCACCCATTGCGAGGCAGAGTTTCGGCAACTGCGTCGATTTCCCCGATCCGGTCTCGCCGCAAATGATGACGACTTGATGCTGCCGCAACGCCGCTTCGATCTCGCCACGCTTTGCGAGGATTGGTAGGTCGTCATCAAACGTAATCGGCGGCACACTTCGCTGACGCTGATCGCAGCGTTCGATCGAGCGACGACACTCTTCATCGAGCTTCGCTCGTAACTTCTCGACGGATTTCTGAGAACTCGGATTACGGGAGGGCGAGGCTCCCGACGAACCGTAGTTTTCCGCCGAGCCGTGGTTTCCTGCTGTTCGCGGCTCTGCAGGAGCCTCGCCCTCCCTTCGATCGAGCCGTCTCTCCGCCTCACGCAAATCACGCAGCATTCGCCGCAGCCGTTGCCGATCACCGAGCATGGCCTCCGTGATGCGACGTTCCAATTCTGCATGCGACATAGTTCAAGAGGTTCCGAGTAGCTGTTTAATTCTTGCGGTTCATCGACGAAATTCCGTCAATGCAATACTACGGCAATTAATGTGACGCACAAAGTGGGCGACCCCAGCGGCATTTTTTATTTCCCCAGATCGTTCCACGACCTGAGCTTGTGCCAGAATCCGGATCAAGCTGAAATCCCCAATCCGAAATCAAACGGCGATGACATGAAAGGGACTGTCGTGAATCGCGAAGAAATTCAGCAATCCATTCCACACCGTGATCCGTTTTTGTGGCTTGATGAGATCACTGAGCTGACCGACAAGAGAATCTGTGCGAAGAAATTCTTGCCATCAGACTTACCAGTCTTCTCTGGGCACTACCCGCAATTCCCCGTTTTCCCAGGAGTGCTATTGCTCGAAGCGGCGATGCAAGCGGGAGCCGTGATGATCTCAAAGGTCGCGGTTCTAGAGCCGGGAAAAGTTCCCGTTGCCACGCGAATCAACAACGTCAAATTCCGACGCATGGTTCGTCCAGGCGAAACGCTCGATATTGAAGTGGAGCTGACCGACCGGGTCGCTGGTGTCTTTTTCATGTCCGCTCAAGTGAAAGTCGAAGGCCAAGTTGCTGTCCGTCTGGATTTTGCGTGTGCCTCGGCTGACCCGCCGTAACCGGTAGTGGTGTCTCAGATTTGTAAACGAGGTGTGTCGAAAGAGTGATCATTCGAGGAAGTTTCAGCATCGTGATTCGTCGGTTAACAGTTCTGATTGCACTGGTGGCTCAAGGTATGGCCTTGATGTCGCCAGTCTGTTTGGTTCGGTGTGTTTCGCCGAACGGGCACGAGTGCGTGGAACTGGTCGGCCAAGGATGTCGCGGCTGCGAGCATGTGGCTCACGAAGCCCCGCAAGGATCTGCTGAATCGAAGTGTGGCCATCATCCTTTGGAATGTGATCATGGGCACGAAGACGACCGCCTTGAATCGGTGGAATGGAAAATCACTTTTGAGCATTGTGCCTGTCAGCATTCGCTGGTGGAGGTTGCTCCGCAGGTGCAAAGTCGGATCGTGACAACTGACACGCTCTCGAATGTGTCTGAAGTCATTTTGGCCCCCAACATGCTATCGACGGACTTGGTCGACGGGCGAATGCGTGTTGCGCGAAGCCTGTTGTTGAGGCCACAGGAATCGCCGCACTTAACTGTTCTAGCGGCGGTTGTTTTGCGCGTGTAGCGGCTTTCGTTTGACGCTGTTTCGCAGAGCGTGATTGCTCGCGACTTCTTTTTGTGCGTCAGAGCGTTTTGGCGTCGGTAAATCTCATTTCGGTGGATCGGTGTTTGGAAAAGTTCTTGCCGATTGCGTGCAACGAACTTCGGCTTCAGCGATTCCAATCGAGACGCTCCGTCTGTTGGCGATTGCAAACTCCGCTGACGTTTCTCATTGAGGTGACAGTATGCGACTTTCTCATATTTTTCAGGTTTTCGGTGGTATCACCATCGTGGTCGCGCTGGCTGTTGCAGGTTTCAGTACGCGAGATCGTTGGATCGTTTTGTTTGGCTCGCGTACCGCTCC
>CAIJTL010000197.1 GCA_903823545.1 uncultured Planctomycetaceae bacterium | reverse complement strand
CGTGCGTGGGAAGCGTTGAAGGAAGCGGAGAAGTGTCGCATACACGTCTTCCTGGCGACCAGCCCGATCCATCGTCAGTTCAAACTGAAAATGGCTGAGGAAGAAATCCTTCGCACGACGGTTGATATGGTGAAGTACACACGCGATTTGATGGCGAGTCGTTCGGACATCGCGATCCCAAACCTGGAATTCTCCCCCGAAGACGCGGCTCGAACGGAACTCGACTTCCTGTGCCAAGTGGTCGAGAAGGCGATCGATGCCGGAGCGACGACGGTCAACATTCCAGACACCGTCGGCTATGCGACTCCCGCGCAGTTCAAACGGTGTATTGAATACCTCAAAACGAACGTCACCAACATCAACAAGGCGGTGATTAGTACTCACTGCCACAATGATCTGGGACTTGCTGTTGCTAACAGCTTGGCCGGTGTTGAAGCGGGTGCTCGGCAAATCGAATGCACGATCAACGGCTTGGGCGAACGAGCAGGAAACGCGGCACTCGAAGAAGTCGTCATGGCATTGAAGACGCGATCGGACTTCTATGGCCTGAAGACCAATCTCAACACGCCGAAGCTGTTTCCCATTAGCCGACTAGTTTCCCGCATCACCGGTATGACGGTGCAACGTAATAAGGCGATCGTCGGACAAAATGCGTTCGCGCATGAGGCGGGTATTCATCAACACGGCATGCTGCAAAACCGCACGACCTATGAAATCATGCGGCCCGAAGATGTCGGCTATGTCGGCACGAGCTTGGTGCTTGGCAAACACAGCGGTCGAGCCGCGTTTCGCGATCGCGTGAATTCGTTGGGTTTCACCTTGGACACCGATGTGTTTGAGCGAGTCTTCAACGAGTTCATCACGCTGTGTGATAAAAAGAAAGAGGTCTACGACTCGGACATTGTCGCACTCATCGAAAGCCACATCGGTGAGAGCCACGAAACTCAGGACCGTTGGAAGCTCATCAGCGTGCAGACGTTTGCGGGAGCAGCGACGATTCCGACGGCAACTGTCGAATTGCAATGCGACAACGAACCGCCGCAACGCGACGCGGCAACCGGCGACGGTCCGCTCGATGCCATCTTCTTGGCGATGAAGCGGATCACTGGAATCGCCGGAACGTTGCGCAACTTCCAAGTCCGCAGTGTCACCGGCGGCGAGGACGCTCAAGGGGAATCGTTCGTCGAAATCCTGGTCAACGACAAAGCCTATCACGGCAAAGGAATCAGCACCGACATCATCCAAGCCAGCGCCGAGGCTTACCTCAAAGCCCTGAATCGAGCGATCTCCGACAAGGCTCCGCAGAAGCGGGTGTTGGCACAACACGACTGATGCTTGCGCTCTGGTGTTGAACGCAAACATAAGAAGCTAAGCAGGTGAGCCGGGTGGCGTCAGCCCCCGGACTTTCCAACACGGAGTCCGGGGCTGACGCCGCCCGACTCACCTGTGCAAATTCTCCAGTGGGTCTTCTCAGGAACGGGCATCCTTGCCGCCCTACAACCGAGTTCTTGGCGTTCCTGCTCTCTTGTCGAATAAACTCCGAGCCTAGAAGGAGAACATTCGCATGGCCAAGCGATATTGCATGCCGGATCCGACGGCAGCATTGACGGACGAGATTCTGTTACAGCACGTGGAACGTGGCAGCCGAGTTGTCGACTTTGGCTGCGGCGACGGTCGGTTGCTTGCCAAGCTGCGCGATGTGCATGACTGCGATGTGCAGGGAATTGATCTCGACCCGGAACACGTCTTGGCGGCGATCGAGCGTGGTGTCCCTGTTGTCCGAGCGAACCTCGACGCCGGGTTATCCGAGTTTCCGAATCAGTCCTTTGACATCGCGGTACTGAGTCAAACCCTGCAACAAGTGTTGCGACCTCAGTTCGTCCTCGAAGAAATGTTGCGAGTCGCGAAGCGCGGACTCGTGGTCGTCCCGAACTTCGGATACTGGCAAGTCCGCTTCCAAGTCCTCTGGCAGGGTCGAGCCCCGATCACCGAATCGCTGCCCTACGAGTGGTATAACTCCCCGAACATCCACTTCATGACCCTTCGCGACTTCCGCAGCCTCTGCGAGAAGCAAGGCATCCGCATCATCCGCGAAATCCCCATCATCAAACGCCGCGCCATCCCCGAAGCCTGGGGAGCCAATCTCCGAGCCGAAAGCGCGCTGTATGTTCTGGAACGCTTAGCTGGCTGACATTGGCGTGTGGCAATCAGTCAGTCCGAATGTACAATCCTGTCGGCCAAGATGAATGGTTTTGTGTGAGCAAACGAGGCGAACAATGAGCACTCAATTAACGCTGGACCTTCCGGAAAACCTGGTGGCACGGGCACGGACAATCGCTCTGCGTGCTGGGCAGTCCGTGAATGATCTGTTGGCGGAGAGCATTGAGTTATCCCTCAAGCCGTGGGGCTCTGTTGTCGAGGGTGACATCCACCGATGCGGAGATGAGGAAGTGCTCAATGCTTGCGGCTTAGAGCTTTCGACGGAAGATGACAGTCGGCTAACGGAACTTCTCCACCGGCAGCAGGCCGAGACATTGCTCGTCCAAGAGCAAGCGGAACTGGCCTCGCTGATGCAGGTCTATCAAGAGGGATTGGTTCGCAAGGCGGAGGCTCTGCGCGAGGCCGTTCGACGTGGGTTGCGGGGGCCGGTGCTGCCGTGACGAGCGCACATATTCCGGACGACCGCCGCGACCGAGTCCGGCAGGCGGCTGGTCAGCGTTGTGGAGATTGACCATCTCCAACCGACGGCCTGTGGCGGCACAGACGAGGAAGACAATCTTTGGCTCGCGTGCCGGCTGTGCAACAACGCCAAGTCCGCTCAAACCGAGTGCCGCGACCCCATCACGGGGCAATTGGTGCCGTTGTTCAATCCGCGCCGCCAAAGTTGGTCGGAGCATTTTGTCTGGAGCGATGACGGCACACGCATCCTCGGCAAGACGCCGATTGGTCGCGCGACCATCGTGGCTCTGCAACTCAACAATCTGATCTCCGTCGTCGTTCGCCGCCACTGGGTTGCCGCTGGTTGGCATCCGCCGGATGTGAATTCTGGATAGGCCCGATACAACGCTCGCGAGCCGAGTTCGCGGCCTACGCCGAGAAGCACGGCTTCGATAATCTCTGCCGAGTGCTGTTCAACGTGAGCGAGTTTGTGTTCGTGGATCAGCTGGTGAGCATTGGCGTGTGGCAATCCCTCATTCCGAACATACAATCCGGCCAGCCAATGGGTTTTGCGAGTAGAAAGAAACAGGACATCTGACATTGGGAGTGAAGCATGACGACCGCAACACAACCGCAAGTCTTTGAAGAGATCGCCGAGTTCATGGCGCGATTTCCAGCTCGCGAGGAAGTGCTGGCCTTTCGGCCGTCGGCGGAGACACAAGCGAGGGCGAGCGAGTTGCTCTGGAAGTCCAACTCGGGCACGTTGACCGATGAGGAACAAGATGAGCTGGCAGACTTCGGCCGCGCGGAATTGTTCGTGCGGATGTTGAAGGCTCGGATGTAACGGAGCCTCGCGGCCATGTCGGAATACATTTCGGTCGCCTTGCGAGATGCGATTCGCGAGCGTGCCGGATTTCAATGCGAGTATTGCCTGTTGCCTGAAGCCGAGTCGTTCTTCCCGTTCGAGCCGGATCACATCATCGCCCTCAAGCATGAGGGGCTGACCGAATTGTCGAACTTGGCCAGCAGTTGCCTGGAATGTAATCGGCTCAAAGGGTCTGACATCGCGTCCGTGGATTCCGACACTGGCCGAATCGTGCGGCTGTTTCATCCACGCCAAGATCGCTGGCTGGATCATTTTG
>CAIJTL010000196.1 GCA_903823545.1 uncultured Planctomycetaceae bacterium | reverse complement strand
GCAGTTTGTCGCTCGAGAGCACGCTGTCAGTCGGCACTCGCAGTGCGAAGACATTTTTTCGCTTCAGCCAATAGTCGTCATCCAGATTCCTCGCGAAGTTGATGTCGAGATCGGGGCGAGTTACAGCAGCGGGCTGAGCGGCGCCGTCTTTCGTCATCGGTTGTGTTGCAGGTTTTGTCGGGCCGCCGTGATGAACTCCGAGCACATCGGCCAACGCGAAATCGGGACGCGGATCGCCAAACTCGTTGCAAAGCGACGTATCGAGCGACGTCACGAGCCCGCCGCCGTTCCTTACGAACTCGCGAATGGCTGCGGCTTGCGCGTCGCTCAGGCTTGCGGCGTTGGGCAGGATCAGCACCTTCTGGCCCGCGAGATCGTCGGCGGTCAGGTTCCAATCGCAGGTCACCGTCACCGGCAGATGCTCTTCCAGAATGGCTCGGTAGGTGCCGAAGACATGCGCGAGATAGCGATCTTCCACCTGCCCCGAACTGCGACCGTAGAACGTGCGTGTGTTGTCGCTAAGCAGCATCGCGCCCCACGGTTCCGGGCGCTTGTGAGTGAGCCACGGCTTGCGACGTTGGATTTCGGCGAGCGCGTCATAGGCCCCCTTCTGCATGTGCTCAGGTTGAATGACCGCGAGGCTCGGACTGGCTCCGTGAGTCGCCGCCAACAGCACACGCCGCAGCACTTCATGAGCGGGGAAACTGTCCTTGCCATAGGGATTGCCATGCGACATCAGATACGGCTCACTGAAGGCGACCCGGTGATTCGTGCAGGCCCAGATGTAAGCGTTGGCCAACGCAGGGACGATCGTCGCACCGCGATTCGTTTCGTCGAGCCAGAACTCCTGGTCGGGCGCATCCAGCAACAGGTTCATCCGCGCGGGCATGTTGCGCGGCAGGTCGCGGTAATGACCGAAGCGACCGGCGTTCGTCGTCCAGGTCACCAGCGCGACATCGGGCTTGATCCCCTTGAGCCGCGTTTGCATCCGACGGATGACGCCTTCCATGCGTCGGTCGGCCCAATGCTGATAACGCCGAAATGCGGCATCATTGAGATCGACGTTGGGTATCTCGCCGTTCGTGTCGCGGCGGAAGTTTTCGCGGCAATGCTGGCAGTAGCAGACCCCTGCGTAATGCAGGCCGTCAAAGCTGAATGCATCGACTTGATACTTCTCAACGATTTCAGCGAGCACTTCAATGAAGAAGTCGCCATACGGACCGAGCAGGCACAGCATGCCGCCATAGGGATGCAGCTTCAGATCGACCTGCGGGATGTCGGTCGTGTTGGTCGGAACTCGCCGCCAGCCGGGATGCTCGGCGTAGACCTCGCTTTGCAACGTCGGCGGATAAACGCCCAAGATCCGCAGCCCGAGCCGACGGTATTCGGCGACCTCTTTATCAACCGAGTCCGCCGCCACATGCGGACTGCGCCGCTTCAGCAGTTTGCTCTCATAGAAGACATGAAACGGATCGACGAAGCCCATCTCGCTGATCGTGACCCCAGCTTTGACGGCACGCTGTCGCTGCTCGGCATTCTGAACCGAAAGCGTGTAACCCACCCCGACGGTCTCTTGCACCCACTCCGGAATGCGAATCTCTCGGAACGGAACCTTGTCAAACGGCTCAGCCGCAATGGTCCGGCACCAGATCGAACTTCGCTGTGGCTCATCAGCATTCGAGAAGCATGGCAACACCGCGAGGCAAGCTATCAGAGCCAAGATGACCGAGTGAGAATTTAGTTTCATCGTTTGGTTTTCTATCGAGGATGCAGAACGCTCTCTCTGTGAAGTCTTGAAAAGTCATGGGGCAATGTATCTTTGCGACACTGGGTCACTTTGGTGACTTTTCACGAGCGGGTTCGATGACATACCGATAGGGCTTCGGTCGCGCGATCAATCGCTGAGTCGCTTCGAGTTGCTCGTTGACCACGATTGTTTTTTGAGACAGGAGTTCCGGCAAATCGCCGGTCTTCAAATAGGCGTTCGCTAATACGCCCGCTGTTGCCAATTCATGTCGAGCGTTTGTGAGAGTGACGAGCACATCGGCCTGAGCGTTCCACGGGCCACCTGGTTCCCAGCCATTGGAGGTGGACGATGCGATATTGATTCCTGCGGCAAGTTGCTCGGATGAAAGCGTGGCGACTCCCCGACCGTCTGCCGAAATGTCGTAACGCCCTTTCGGCAGGTTTTTCACACACAGCACGTAGCGATTCAGTTCGGTCAACACGGGGACGAACCGGAAATGCAGTGCGAAGAAAATCCCGTGGTTGAACGGTAAGCCTTCATCCAACCGAGTGAACTCCAATCGGTTTCCGTCGCGGATGACTTTCGTCACCTCGCAGCCTTTCGTCTCAATCAGCTTTGTGTCGGAGTAGTCGAGCGTTGCCGACGAAACATCCGACGGAGCACCGAGCCCTTTCAGCATCGCGAACGCTACGGCGAGTTGTCCGAGATCATTGAGATGCACCCCATCCGCGACGTGCATCGAGTTCTTTTTTGACTCATCTTTGATCGGTTCATTCGCTGCCCAAACACGCTTTTGAATCTCTCGCATTGAGCGTTGCACGTCGATCGCCTCGCCTCCGAGCGATTTCGATAGCGCCATTCCTTCATCACACATCTTCTGAAGAAAACTCTCTTCGCTCTTGTGTGGGTCGGCGGCAGTCACCGGTTCCGAACAAACATAAACTCGCACCTTCCGCTCTTCGCACGTCGAGACGATCGTGCGAATCGCGTTGAGGTATTTCTGCTTGTGCTCGTCGTCCGCGTACACGCCCCAACCGATGTCGTTTGTTCCGAACATCACCAGCAACACGGTCGGCTTATGAGCGAACACATCGCGCTCGATCCGCTGCAACGAGCCGTCTGCCGTGTCACCTCCTTTGCCAGAGTTGATGAACCGAATATTCCGCTCTGGATATCTCAGCAGCGTGTAGTTCTCGATGTATTTCCCATACGTCCGCGCGG
>CAIJTL010000195.1 GCA_903823545.1 uncultured Planctomycetaceae bacterium | reverse complement strand
GACCAAGCGGGTGATATCGCTCGTGGTTATGTTGAGCGTACTGCCGTTGCTGCTCGTGAGCGTTCCTGTGATCGACGACGAAAAATAGAAAAATTGGTCATCAGTAGTCGCCGAGCTTTGAAGCGCCGCAGCGGGGTTGCTGACCTGATTCGCGCCGAGAATGCCGGTGGCTGACAGAAGCGATCGGACTTCGAGAACTTCAACCTGCTGAATTCGAGTTTGCAGCCGCCGTGAGGATCGCCTCAATGCACGGTTTCCATAACAAGTGCCGTTGATCCAAGCAGACATCAAACCTGTGAGCGACCGCATCTCGATATTCCCCCACCCCAATCCAAACAATCTTCAGATTCATCGGCGACTGTGTGCCCCAAGAATCATGCGATTGAGAAACATGATTGGCGAGCGAAATCTCTGAGTAATCCGAAAGCTTGCGGCAGATATCCGGGCTGTAAGGTGAGTTTGCAACCCAATGGGACGATCGGCAAAACCGAAGGTCCAAATCTCAATGACCAAAGAATGACCAAATCCAAAAATCCCAAAGGCAGTGGTTCAAAACAAAGCACCGGTGCATTCGCATGGTTTCGGAATTCAGCACTTAGTCCTTGTTTGACTTTCTCGGTTTGGACATTGAGGCTTGAGCCTTCTTGGGGCATTGGAGTTCGGGCATTGAACATTGCGCCCAGATTCTCCTTGCCGACCGGCGTTCGACTGCAAACAATCTTGGTCAAACTCAATTCTGACGGTTGTTCGATCACAAGGATTTCGCGTGGCAAACAGCAAGATTCTGGAAGCGGTGAAAGAGGGCCGACAGGCGCTCGCGAAGTTTCGAGCGACTAATCCAAGCGTGTTGCTCGATTTAACCGACGCCGACCTGAAAGGGGCGGACCTGCGGGGGATGAACTTTCGACGCGCGTTGCTGGTCGGTGCTAAGCTCGCGCGAGCGGATCTGAGCGGCGCGAATCTGAGCGAAGCGGACCTCACACGTGCGAATTTAAAAGCGGCCGTTCTGAATAAGACCGACTTTCGCCGAGCCAATTGTTTCAAAACGCTGCTCTCGGAAACAGATGCCACTGAAGCGGACTTCCAACGGACGAACCTCAACGGTGCGGATCTCTCGAAGGGACAACTCACGCGGGCCAGTTTTGTTGAAGCGGATTTTTCCAAAGCCGAGATGAGCGACGCGAACGTGATGGGAGCCGATTTCAGCCGTGCTCGTTTTCAAGACACTCATGGTTCGCGGCTGATCTGCGGATGGACTCGCTGGGGGAATTGCGACCTGACGCAACTGACGGGACTCAACACCGCCACACATCGTGGACCAAGCAGCGTCGGTCTGGATACCTGGATTCGTTCACGCGGGCAAATCGCCGCCGAGTTTCTGCGAGGTTCAGGTCTACCGGATGACTTCGTGGCGGCGTTGCAGGCGATCCCCTGTTCGTCGACGTCATGCTTTGTTCGGTTCAGCCACGAAGACCTCTCGTTTGCAGAACGAATCGCCGAAAGCCTCCGAGCAGTCGGCCAAGTTTGTTGGCTCGATGAAATGCCGGATGCCGGTCGGAGTGAACCACCGCTCGAAGTTCAGTTTGATTCACAGGCACAAAGCAAAGTTCTATTGCTCGCGTCGAAAAGTTCGCTCACGTCTCCGTGGATTGAAACAGAAGTTGGTCGCCTATTAGAGCGTGAGCAACTTCTCAAAAAAGACACGAACCAAGAGGTCAAGATTCTTCTGCCGCTGTTGCTTGACGGCTTTCTGTTTGGTGGCGACGCGAAAGGGAAACACGACAAAGCCATCGCCACGCGAGTCGTCGCCGACTTCAACGGCTGGCGTCGCAACGACACCAAGTTCGACGAAGTCTTTCCCAAAGTGCTCACCGCACTCGGTGCCGAAGCCCGCCAACCCAAACCCGCCGAAGCCGAATCCAGCCGTTCGCCATTCGGATGGTTTAGTCGCAAGAAGAGCGACGACGATGACTAACTATCGAGATCCAATTAGAGTCGAAACCCTGTGAAGCTGGGTCACCTGCGGCCACTGTTTCATTTGAATTAAATGCGCATGTTCACTTGTCCCCTTTCGGCGAACATGGCTCTCATTACTACGAAAAGGTGGATATGACAACATGACAGAACTCATAAAACACGTTTACGAGACGTTTTCCACTATTCGATTTTCCCATTCCCTGTGAT
>CAIJTL010000194.1 GCA_903823545.1 uncultured Planctomycetaceae bacterium | reverse complement strand
TGTTGGAGCGTCCGCCCTCGCTGACGCTTCGGGTTAGTTTGGTGTGAGTGCCTATTCTTCAATAACGATGGAGTTCATGCGATGTCGGAACGCGATCAGCAAGCCAGTTCGTCGAACGGTTGGAAGTGGGGAGCGTTCGTCGCGTTGGCCATGGCAGTTGTGATTGGAGCAATTTCGGTCGTTCGATTATTGCCGAAGATCGTCGGGCCGGGAGTTGTTCTGCCGGGCGGGACTGTTGATGTTCCGGCTGATCCATTGCGTGCGATCGCATTGAAGAACGAAGCGATCGCGTTGATGGAAAACGGAAAGTACGAAGAGGCCGTAGGGAAGTGTGACGAGTTGCAGCCGCTCGCTTCCGGAGAGCTGCTGGTTCGCCAGAATCGAGCGATCGCCGCTGTGTTGGCAATCGCTCCAGAAGCGATGGACAAAGTTCGCAACGAAGAGAAATACAAAACTGGTTTGGCTCGCGCGACGGAGGTTGTCACCGAGTTTCAATTGGGCTCGGAAAAATCGGCATTGGGCCATCTGCTCGCCGCTCGAATGGCAGAGCATCGCGATGATCGTGCGCGGTCAATGCAAGAACTCGAAGCGGCGGTAAAGCAATCAGACGGCGATCCGATGATGGAGGTTGAGCTCTATTTGGCTTCGCGAGCATTGGACGACAAAGAGACGCAAAATCGTGGTGTTGAGTCGCTGAAGCGTGCATCTGAAAAGGCAACTGACAACTTGTGGCTATTGACCGAACTGGCGGTCGCACAAGCAATGGCCAAAGAGGCCGACGCCGCAAAGACGTTCGGCTTACTCCGTGAAAGCAGTCAGCCGTTTGTCGAAATGATTAAGAAGCTGCGCGGCAATATTGATCTGAATGAGATGTTTACGAAGGGCGAAGCGGCAGTCGCGGCTGGTGATTGGAATGCTGTCGTGCGAAATGCTCGATTGGTTTCCAACATGCTCAAGCCAGAGATCGCGACGAAGCTCGATCAGAAGCGAGTGGTCAAGCACTTGCTCGAATATGTCGTCACCGATTTCTCCGACGAGTGGTATCAGAAGCATCGCGAAAAGCTGGCGGAGTCCGCAGCAAAGTCTGAGTCGCCAATCGAAGTTTCGTTTGTCGAAGCGGACTCGAAGGATCAATTGCCGGCGCTGGCAGGCATTCGCGACGTCAAAATCGCGGACTTCGATCTCGATGGCCGCTGGGATGTGATCGTGCTTTTAAGCGGCCAAGTGATCGTCTACGGACAGGCAGAGGGTGAGGCTCAAGATGCTGGCGCGGACAAGAATGGAGACGGCAAATCACGCTGGATGACGCTCTGCGAAGCGGTCGTTCCGAGCGGCATGAAGAAGTTGGTCGCCAGCGATCTCGATCGCGACACGGAAGAGACTCCTGAAACACATCGCTTCATCGGCCAACCGAAAGAGCGAGCAGAGAAAGCACCCGTCGGTGCTGCGGAGTCAGCCGAGGATGCAGATATCGACTTGCTCGTTTATGGCGACGACGGTGTGCTCTTCTTGAAGAACGTGTTCGACAAAGCCTCGAAGACGCGATCGCTGCAAGCAGTCAGCCAAGAGGAGTCGTTCGAGGCGTTACGCGATGTGCTCGCAATCGCGACGGCGGACATTGATCACGACGGCGACTTGGACTTGGTCATCTCATCCGGCAACGGCAGCGGCATCACCATCTGGCAAAACAACGACAGCCGCGAACACACCAAGTTCGCCGACATCTCATCGCGATCCGCTCTGCCGCCAAAAGACCTCAAGGCGACAGTGCTGCTGCCGGTCGATTGGAATTTCGACGTGCAAATGGATGTCCTCGTCACGGGGCCAGATGTTGAGAAGCCAGGTTATCTCGAGAACATTTCACACGGTCGGCTGCGGTGGCGCGAGTTTCCGGAGTCGTCTCCGCTAGTGAAAGTTCATCGATTGCGGTTGGCGGAGATCCAAACATCGCCCCTTTCGTGGAACTTGTTCGCAAGCACGGACAAAGCGGTGCAGCACTTGGCTGGTTCACCCCTCGAAGTTTCCGAAGATGCGACATACACAAATGGAATTAGTGGCTTCGTCGTGAGCGATTTTAATAATGATGCGACTCGCGATTGGCTGACATGGGGTTCCAATCAGGCGTGGCGGAATTTTCGACGTGTGGGAAGCGTCGCCACCGCTTCGAAGCCAGATGAGTCACAGATTCTCGCGCAACCTGCCCCGCTAAGTTTGTGCGAGGTCGCCGACTTCGACGGCGACGGCGACGAAGATGTGCTCGCCGTTACTGATCAGCGAGCGGTCTGGATTCGCAATGACGGCGGCAACAAGAACAATTGGATCGACTTGTCGATTCGAGCGGACAAGGACCGCAAGCCGCAGCGCGATAGCGAACGAGTTAACGCTCACGGTGTCGGCAGCCTTGTGGAGTTACGGACTCAAGAGCAGGGCCGTCATGTGCGAGTAGTCGAAGGTCAATCGACACATTTTGGTCTCGGATCAGCCAAACAAGTCGATGCCGCTCGGATCATTTGGACGAACGGCGTGCCGCAGAACGTTCTGCATCCGAAAGCGGGACAGCCGATCGCTGCTCAACAAGTTCTGAAAGGTTCGTGCCCGTACCTTTACACGTGGGACGGCGAGAAG
The DNA here is from genome assembly GCA_903823545.1 of uncultured Planctomycetaceae bacterium. Taxonomy (GTDB): domain Bacteria; phylum Planctomycetota; class Planctomycetia; order Planctomycetales; family Planctomycetaceae; genus SXKJ01. The sequence continues at coordinate 1,422 of CAIJTL010000194.1, read as the reverse complement.
TGGGTCTTCTTCACCGACTGTTTGTGGGCCGCTCCGATTGGGCTGCAATTTGCCGAAGGGGTCTATGCGAAACCTCGCGAATGGGAGTATCTCCAAGTCGATGGCGATCGCATGAAAGAGTTTGATGGCGAATATCGTTTGATGCTGACGGAGGAACTTTGGGAAGCGGCTTACTTCGATCAGGTCCGCTTGTTGGCGATCGATCATCCGGCGGACGTTGAGATTTACTCGAACGAAAAGGTCGGGCCGCCCAGCATCGCCGAATTCAAACTGCATCCGGTGCGGAAGCGTCACGTTCCCGTGGCCGCTCACGATCATCGTGGCCGCGATGTGCTCGACCGACTGGCCAAGTGAGATGAACGATACCTCCGCGCGTTCGACAAGATCATTCAGCAAGGACTCACTGAAGAGCACTTCATCGAATTGGACCTTGGCGATTTATCCGCCGCACAGTCGGCAACGTTGTTTCTCACCGGCTGGATTTTTCCAACGGACACTTCGATCAACGTGTCACTCTCGCAGAATCCCGATCTCGACGCGCCGAAGCCGCCATCGATTTGGGTTTTGGAGGATGCGGGAAATACAGATAACGCCAAGTCGCAAAGACGCAAAGACGCGGAGAAGAATGAAAGAAGTGAAGAGAGGTGGCGCGAAGCAATTTCTTACATCGGGTTTCCGGGTGGGAAGACGAAGACGATCGCCGTTGATCTGACGGAGGCGTTGGGATTGAAGAAGGCGAAGGAGGAATCGAAATCACAAACCTCAATTGGCAAATCCACGCGCATTCGGATCGTCACTTCGATGGAGCTTTATTGGGACGAGATGTTCTTCACCGTCAATGAGGCGGACGCTGAGCACACGATTACGGAGATGCCGATGCTTGCGGCCGATCTGCAATATCGAGGCTTCTCCGCACGCTTGCCGCATCCGGAATTTGGGCCTGAACGCTACGACGCGACAGTGGTTTCAACCGCTCCGCAATGGCCGCCGATGGGAGGCAAGTTCACCCGCTACGGTGACGTCAAAGAGTTACTGACCGAGGCGGACGATCGCATGGCGATCCTCGGTGCGGGTGATGCCGTGAATATCCGCTTTCGAGCGGCGACCTCACGCGAGAAACTTCCTTCCGGATGGAAGCGTGATTTCATCCTGCACAACGTAGGCTACGACAAGGACGCAGACCTCAACACGGTCTATGGCCAATTCGTCGAACCGCTTCCGTTCCAAGCGATGCAGGGCTACCCCGACGCAACAGGAGCCGAGTACCCCGACTCCGACAAGCACCGCGACTACCTTCGCCGTTTCCAAACTCGCGAGCAAAACCGAATGCAATTTTGGAACAACGGAACGCAGTTGACTAAGTAGTGTCGGGCTTAATCAAAGAAGTTTTTCAACGCAAAGGTGCAGAGAACGCGGAGGAAC
>CAIJTL010000193.1 GCA_903823545.1 uncultured Planctomycetaceae bacterium | reverse complement strand
TTTCCGCCGTTCCCGCTGATTCCGTCGTTCCCATCTCCGCCAATGAGCGTGTCGTTGCCGTCATCACCAAGAACCGTCTCGCCGTCGATAGCGATGTAGTCGTCTCCGAGTAGCACGTCATTACCAGCACCGCCGTTGACGGAATCGTTACCGTTGCCACCGTACAGCGTGTCATCACCGGCGGCTCCGAGAAGTGTGTCGTTTTCATCTCCTCCGATCAGCACATCGTTGCCGGCTCCACCCGTAAGTTTGTCGGTGCCAACACCACCATCAAGACGAGCGCTTGCGGCAAAACTCGTGGCATCCAGCGTGTCGTTCCCTTCGTTCCCAAAGAGCCACACAGTTCCATCAAATGCAGGATCGACGCTCTTCAATGTGAGCTTGTCGTTACCTGCCAGGCCATCGACAGTCAACGTCTTGATTCCTAACACACTGAATTCAGGAGACATCGCAGCGGGACCAGCATTCAATCTCATCTTGCCGTCAGCACCGCCTGTATCTTGAAGGGTCGCGACGTCGTTGCTGGTCCTTAACGCGAGGATCAGCGTTTCTGATTCAGTCCCTTGCAGCTTCACGACTCCGGTATGCACGAACGTCAGCGAGGGGACGATGTTGTTGGATTGATCGAGTTCAAATCCAAATGAACCGCTGTTGGCAGTTCCGAGCACGTATCCCGTCGTGGCGTATTCAAGCCCTGCGTCTTTGATGATCAATGTATCGGTCTGACCTGTCCCGCCGTTGAAACGCAATCCGCCGCTCGGAATTGGGCTGCCGGTGCTGAAGTCGACGGTCAGTGTGTCAGCGTTGCGCTGGGTGTCAACAAGCAAGCCGTTGGTGATTTGATCCTTGGGAATGACGACCGTGTGGACGTCAATTTGAAAAGCACCGACTCCGGCGTAGACCGTGTTGGAAGGATCGTAAATCTTAATCAGCGGCTGCGAACTTTCGCCGTTGATCAACGAAACCGTGATACGATCGAAAGACCAAATTCCGATGTCGGTCACACTCGCAGTACCATCAATGTTTTGAACTCGCGTCGTTCCAAAAGTCGATGGCGCTTCAATCAACAACAACGACTCTGTTTGTGAATTGGTTTGATACGAAACGCTGTCCTCAATGGAGTAGTCACCTAACACCCAACCTTCTCCTTGATTGACGGTGTCATCGAGATTTCGTCGGACTCGCAAAGTTTGGTTCGTATTGAGGCTGTTGACTTCGGCAAGATCGACCGTCAGCGTGTTTGACCCTTTGCCTCGGATGTCGATGATCTCCAAGTTCTGGAAGATTTCGTCGTCGATCGAAGTGAGATCGAGTGCGATTTTACTTCCGTCGAGTTTGAGAGTGTCGGTTCCTTCGCCCCCATCGACCGTTTCGCTCGCGGAGCCGATCACCAGGACGTCATCTCCTCCGCCGCCGCTGAGGACGTCGTTGCCGACACCACCATCGAGCGAATCGTTTCCATTGCCACCGAGAAGGTTGTCGTTCCCATTACCACCAATCAGTGTTGTTGGGAGATCGACAACGGCCGAGAGTTGATCGTCGCCATCACCTCCGTTTACCGAAACAGGATCTTCTGCCGATGTGACCTCCAGAGTGTCGTTGCCACCTAACAGGCTGACGTTGATCGATTTGATTTGGTCGACTGTTCCGGCGATCGTGACCGACATCGTGTTATTGCCGGTCACCGTTAATCCGGTCGCGGTCACCTTGATGTTGTCTGTCGTCGAAACCAGCGTATAAATGCCCTCTTGCTCGACACTGATGGTCAAGTCATTCGCCGCGCTGTCCCCTTTGTAGTTGAGCACCCCGCCGCTCACCGAAACGGTCGCCGCGAGCAGAGTCCGAGTCTCAAACAATTCCGCGTGATTCACAGTCGGCAGATCGCGACATCGCCGCCGTTTGTGCGAATCACTGTTGCAGAGCAGCGCGGTGATTGCGGAGTTCCACAATCTCAACACGGCATTTGTGCCACGTTGAGTTTGCGACGTTTGTTTTCCGAACGCTGAAAGCCAGTGATTCAGAATCATGATTCATCTCCGTGCTTTGACCCCATCAGCACAGAAAGCGAACTCCCGGTTCGTTCGGCGTTTGTACTTCCGAACCAAGCGTGAATGCGTTACGGCTGATGGATCGTTTTGTTCTTGGACAGGTTCTATGGATGCTCGAATCGAGCCGATGGGGGCGGAATTCGTTCGGAAGGATGGTTTGATCGGTGGGAATTCTGAGGTGGACCGCATCAATGTCGCGGCAAGCTGCTCGCTTGCCCGAGAACGCTTCCAAGCTGGGAGCTTGGAACTACGGCTCATGAAGGGACGGAGACTGTAGCCCTGATTTCACAAACGGAGCAAGCAGTCTTTTTTGACGACAGTGTTGATAGCGTACGTTTTCGAGAACCAGAGTGACTGGCGCCGACAATCCCAACGCGGCGATCTGACGCAGCAAGTCACATATGGTGTCAGACGAGACTGTTCCGGCAGTTGTGATCCACACCAGTTCGTTCGTCACGGCGGTCCAGGCTCCCAGCGCTGGCGACCGGAAGCACCTCGAATCATCAAGCGACACACGCACCACTAACAGCACAAGAACGCTCCTTGTACGAAGTGGGCGG
>CAIJTL010000192.1 GCA_903823545.1 uncultured Planctomycetaceae bacterium | reverse complement strand
TCCCACTTTGCCCGTGACCCGCATCTCTTCGGTGCCGACCAGAATGTTGAATGGGGAAACGAAATTGTTGCCCCCGGGCAAGACCGTGACGTCCGCGACAGTGAACGTCGTTTGCGCCGCTGTGATTGGAGTGTTCAAACTCGTGGAGGCCGTTCCGGTTCCCCCTACCGAAGTGAGCGTGAAGAATCCGCCGATCGGCGTCCCCTGCACATCAAGTTGCTGCACTTCGTTCGCGACCACTGCTCCACCGGGATTGCCCGTAATCTGGAGTTGCTCGCTGATGATGTGAGTGACATCGGTGTCGTCAAACCGACCGCGAACGTCCAGCTTGTCCGCAGGGCCGGTCGCCGACGCTTCAATGCGGACCAACAACCCGTTGTTCGTATTGTTCGTCAAGGTGTTGCCGTGAATGTCCGGGCCGACACGGTTCAGAGAGTCGTCAAAGGCATTCGGATTTGCGGAGAGCGCTGCCTGCGCGCTGTGTGTGATCCGTGAGTACGCGACCGTCGGACGCTCATCGATCATGTGGATCGACGAAAACACCGTCGGCGCGGGTCCGCCGCCGTAGCTGATGTCGGCTTGATAGACATTGTTGAGGAAGAAGTTCGCTCCATCGCGATCTCCCACGTCGTTGTCGTTCATGTCCGAATCGCGACGGAAGATGACACCGCCCCACTGTCCCGGCTGTGCTCCGGGTGATGCGCCATCCGAATTGCCGCCAATGGCATCGTTGCGGAACGTCGTCAGATAGACCGCATTGTTCTGTGTCCCGGTTTGCCGGGGGGTTCCCAAAAGTTGCAACGCGCCATCCTGGCGATTTGGGCCGATCACGTCGGGATCGGTGCCGACATCAATGTTCGCGGTTTGCAGCTTGATGACCGCACCAGCGTCGATCATTACGGTCACACCTTGCGGGACGTCGAAAGTTCGGCCATCGATCTGTGTAACACCGGAATTATTCACACCAATCAAGTAGGGCCTCGCGTCCGCTTCAGTCGCGACGTTGCCGTCGGTGCCGCCGTTAGCCGTGATGCGCACCAGGTTGGGCGCATTCAGCAAACCGTTGGTCCCTTTGACATCCAGCGTGACGAGATTCGCCAGATCCACACGATCGCCCGAAGCCGTCGCCGTGGTGAGCAACGAGACCGGACCGCTGATGTTGACGGGCGTGTTGATCGCATCGCGGATCTTCGTGGCGATGATCGTCGCCGAGTCGGTCGGGGCGATACTGATGGCGATGTTCGAGCCGTTGACTCCGCCACCAACGTCTGTGCGGTCGAACTCAAAAACGCGCACGGGATTCGTGCCGTCGGCGACCGTGAAGATATCGCCGTCAAGGATACCGGCGGCACCGCTGGTCGGTGCAACGATGCGTGTGGCCGCGCGGTTCAGTCCGCCCGCGATCGTGCTATAGGGCGCGGCCAGTGAACCGTTCTGCGATCCCGGCAGCACGGTCGTCGCCTTGTCCACATAAGCGGTTGTGCCGGTCTGGAACCAGAATTCGAAGTCTCCGCCGGGAACGCCATCTGCGTCTCCGTCAAAGAAGGTGTCTTGCGCGATCGCAGACGCACTCGCGTTGGTCTGATTGTCGGTGTCGGTCAGTCCCGAAACATTCGCGTTGGTCAACGCGCGGCCTGCGGAATAAGTAGCCGCTGTCGTTCCGTTAAAGCCGCGCTGAACGGTCAGAGTGTTCGCCACGACGCGCGTCACCGCCATCAACTCGGAACCGATACGAACGACGAAGTCGATCGTGGCCGGATCGCCATCGCCTCGCGGCAGAAGACTCGCATCGACCACGTTCACGGTAACTTGGGCCACCGTTGTGATATCCTCGGACAAAGTCGCCAAGGCGATTGCAGGAGTAAATCCGAGTTGCAGGTCGTAGGCTCCCTGTGTCCGCCCGCCGTAGCCACTATCGGAAATGGTCGGGTCGTAGTCCGAGTTCCCGGTACTCGCCACACCTAGGTAATACGTGCCCGGTTGCAGCGTGATATTGAGGAAAGCATCGTTGCTGTTGTAGTCGTCATTGCGTGCGACAACCTCACGATTGCCACCCCCGAGCGCCAACATGGTGCCGCTCGCCAAACCCGTGACGGACGTGGTCCCCGTACCCGTGAACGAAGTATCGATCAGCAAGGCCGCTGCCGCGTTGGCATTGAGTGCGGTCTGGAGTTGTTGCGCGGTGGTGAGAGTTGTCGTGTCCAGCGTCACGGTAATGGTGTGCCCGCTGACGGAAACATTGGGTACTCCACCGCTGCCTAGAGCGGACTGATTGAAAATCAACTGAATGTCGTTGCCGATGACTCCCGCGGAATCCGACTGGAATGTCAAATTCACCGCGCCGTTGGAACCAAAATCCGACGTCGCACGAGCGTACGGATCGCGGAACAAGGTCAACGCGCTGTCCAACAGACTGACTGTTGAGCCCAACTCCGCCGTAACGTTGGCCGTGAAAGAGCCGGTCTCCGTCACGTTGAACTTGTAGAGATCAATATCCGTCGCAAAGAGCGGGTAAATGCGGCGCAAGTGGATCGCATCGTGGTCGCCATACAACGTCTCGCCGGGATAACCGGGTTGAGTTCCACCGCCGACCATGAACGAGTGCAGATCGCTAGAGTGCGGTAAGCCCAGCGAGTGTCCGATCTCGTGCAGTAATACTCCCACGAACCCCCCGCCATAGGCTGCATCGTCGAGGTAAGTGGCGTGGCTGACTATAACTAAAGAGCCAGCGCTGACGCTGATGCCCAGCGGCAGCGTGACATCCACGGCGCGTGGATCACCGACGACGATCTGGATGCCGTCCCTATTGTTCGACTCGACAAATTGCACTCCCGCGTCCCGGCTCCAGAGTTCGAACATCTCTCTCGCACGAGCCTTCTGGTCATCCGTAATTTGGTTGTTCAAAGGCGAACCGAACAACGTTCCGTAGCTCTCGGCGAAGTTGTAGGCAATAACTTGATTGGGACCAGGAAACGCAGGACTCCCCAAGGATCCGCCGTGGCCCCCCTCAATGCCGGAGACGTTGTCCCGGTGCCCTGGTTCATCATTGGCTCCCACCATCTGCGGAATCTGGACGAAACTCTGCGTTTCGATCTGCGCCGAAAGCGTCTTGCCGGCCGTGCCGAGCACACCCAGTTCTGTCGCCGTGAAGTAGCTGCTGTTGTCGTCGGTTGTCAGCGGCGAGGCAGCAGTCGTGGTGACGTCAATACGGTAAGAGCCGGTCGTCGCACCGCCGCTACTCGATACCTCAATAAAGTATGTTCCGGCTGGAAGCGCGGCATGAGTCAGCGTGTCGGCAAGCCCTACTCCGTTGTTCGCAAGTATGGCCGTGCCAACATTCGCTCCCGTGCCATCCAGCAAGCGGATCGTCGTGTTGTGTGTGCTGGAGCTATCGGGGGTCACCGTGACGGACAGGTTGCCCGCTGACCCCACTCTGAATCGGTAAAGGTCGAGGTCTCCCGCGCCACCGTCTCCCGTAAAAGCGGTGTTCGAGTAACCCGAGCCGGCAAACAAGGTTCCCAAATTGATCGCCGTTGCGGTGGAGTTACCCCCTTCCAACGAACTGCCGACCTTCAACTTGTAAGTGCTCGTCGGGATCGATGCGAACGTTAATGTCGCCAGGTCGAGGGTCGCGTCGTAATTCACACCAGTCGGTAGCGAAATCGTGTCGTCGAGAGTGCTGGCTGTCCCCTTAGTGTCAATCAACTGGTAGAAGGCTGGGTTTTCAGCAACAAGACCCGTGTCAACGAGGTCATCGTTGTTGAAGTAGACCTGAATTTGGTTCGTCGCTTGCGTCAAAACGCCACCGCCACCGCGAGTCACTGGTTGGGGCACAACCGAGACGACCTGAGCGCCTAAGTCCAATTGGAAATTCAGCGTCGTATCGGCACCGATTTGAAAAGCGTCATTGATCGTGTCGCCGAATACCCCCAAGTTGCTCGTGAGCAATGTTCCAGAGCCGGTACCGTGAATCACGATACGATAGGAGTCATTCACTGGCAGAGAGGCAAAGCGGTAAACGACCTTGTTGG
>CAIJTL010000191.1 GCA_903823545.1 uncultured Planctomycetaceae bacterium | reverse complement strand
TATTCACAGGTGGCACATGGCAACATAAATAGGTGAATATCTTTCCCGAATTGCAGGCCCGCGGGCTCGTCCACGACTCCACCCCGGCTGCAGCCTTGGAAGAGCGTCTTGCAAGCCACTCTATTGGTGTCTACGTCGGGTTCGACCCCACGGCCAATTCGCTCCATGTGGGGCACTTGCTGGGTCAAATATCGCTGCGGCGGCTACAACTCGCTGGTCATCGTCCTTTCCCTTTGGCCGGAGGCGCCACGGGAATGGTGGGTGACCCATCGGGCCGGAGTGAAGAACGTAACTTGCTCGATGCCGAGACGCTGTCGTACAACGTTTCGTGCATTTCCGAGCAACTCAGCCGCCTGCTCGATTTCTCACCGGGTAAATATGCGGCCACCCTGGTGAATAACGCCGATTGGACCGCACAGGTCACCGCGCTCGACTTTTTGCGTGATGTGGGTAAACACATCACCGTCAACCAAATGCTGGCTAAAGACTCGGTGAAGTCGCGCCTCACCTCGGAAAATGGCCTATCTTTCACCGAGTTCAGCTACATGCTGTTGCAAGCCAACGATTTCCGTCATCTCAGCGCCACCCACGATGTGGAGTTGCAAATGGGGGGGAGCGACCAGTGGGGCAATATAACTGCCGGGATCGATCTCTGCAGGAAGCGTAATGGAGCGCAAGTTCACGCGGTCACGTTGCCGCTGGTGACCAAATCAGATGGTACGAAGTTTGGCAAGACGGAAGCCGGCACGGTCTGGCTCGATCCATCAAAGACCTCGCCCTATGCGTTTTTCCAGTTCTGGCTGGGGGTCTCTGACGAGGACGTTTACCGGTTCCTTGGCTACTTCACCTTCCGGGATATTGAAGAAATAGAGGGTCTCCGACGGGATGACGAACGCTCGGGTTCGAAGCCGCGAGCACAGGACGTTTTGGCAGCAGAGGTGACGAGGCTCGTACATGGTCTGGGGGGGCTGGAATCAGCGACTCGGATAACGGCAGCACTTTTCTCTGGAGAGGATCGAGAACTATTGGAATCTGATTTTGAGCAACTCCTCCTTGATGGCCTACCGTCATCCAAAGTCGGGAGCGCCGACCTTAACAAGCCGCTGACAGGCCTGCTCGTTGAAGCAGGAATGGCCGCATCTGGAAAACACGCAAAGGATGCGCTCTCACGCAACGCGCTGCAGATCAATGGTCGCCCGATTGGTATGGAGCACAACATGTCCTCCAGGGAATGCTTCTCCAGAGACCGATCCGCCTACGGGCGATTTTTCCTTGCGAGGCTTGGGAAACGGACCCATCACTTGTTCATGCTGGACGGCGAAAACGCCGCAGTTTCATGAACTCAACAAATCGCTTGCCAACCCACTTTCGGTCTGTATAATGCGCCTTCCCTGACGGGGGGTGCCCCTGAAAGGAAGCCAAGCCCAAGCGGTTTGGTGGTTGTTTAAGAAGAGACGATCAAGCAATTTGTGTGGGCGCTTGTGTTGAGAGTGTGTCTCAGACGAAGAGACCATCGGCACAAGCGACTTGTATAGATTCATTTGTATACAGTTGTTCTTGGGCTGAGCCGGGTTTTGTGT
>CAIJTL010000190.1 GCA_903823545.1 uncultured Planctomycetaceae bacterium | reverse complement strand
AGGGCGTTGAACGTAGCCCTTCGTCGGCACTGATGAAGTATGACAGCCAACAATGCCTATTGAGAGCACGCTGGCGAAAGATAATCTGGCTCGGACTTCCATGAATCGCATTTTCCACCACTCCTTTGGGGATGTCTGTGGTATCGACGGCAGAGACTTTGCCGAATGAAACGGCCCCTTCTCCTCAGCACAACCGGCATAGTCGGAAGAGCGGCTCATTAAACTCCGGCAGCTATCGCCGGAGCCGTCGGCTTGGCTCTTATCGCCTGACAGACAAACTGACAAAGCGCAAACAATTTCGCCGTTTACCCGAAGGGCAAACAACTCCCTGGAATTCGTCGCAAAGGAGTTCTGTTGGAGATATCCTTCGCCACACCGATAAGTTTGTTTTGATCGGACAATCTTGTTTTATTGATGACTGTGCGACTCACGAGGATGGCTCAGATGGTTCTAATACGTTCCTGTTTCGCTCTCGTAGCCACTTGGATTCTCTGTGTCGGAACCTTAGAGGCCGATCAGTTGCCCACAGCGACGACAACATCAAGCGTTGACTTCGATCTAGACGTGCAACCGATTTTCACGCGGTTCGGTTGCAATGCTGGAGCGTGTCACGGAAAGCAACGCGGACAGAATGGCTTTCAGTTGTCGCTGCTGGGCTTCGATGCTGATTTTGACTTCGACGCCTTGACGAAGGAGTCAAGAGGACGACGAACCTCGCTAACGAATCCCAGTCAGAGTCTACTGTTGTTGAAGCCCGTCGGTGCCAGTCCACATGGTGGAGGAAAGCGGATCGAACCAAACTCCCCCGAGTTCGCGACGTTGCAACGTTGGGTTGCTGAAGGAATGCCGCGAGCAGTCGCCGATGCCCCTAAATTGCAACGAGTGACCGTTGAGCCGTCTGAGGCCGTTGTTTCCAGCAACGGCAAACTACCGCTGAAAGTCACTGCTCACTATTCGAATGGAGCGACGCGAGATGTCACTCGTATGGCTCAGTTTCAATCGAATGAAGCCGCGATCGCAAACGTCGATGTCAACGGGGTGATCTCGACCAGCACAATCACCGGCGAATCCGCGGTGATGGCTCGTTACATGAATGTGATCGCAGTCTGCACAGTCTCGGTCCCGCTTCCGAATGAAGTTCCCGCAGACGTCTACGAGAAACTGCCACGGAAGAATTTCGTGGATGACCTTGTCTGGAAGAAACTCGCTCGATTGCGAATTACACCATCAGAACCCGCAGCGGATCACACGTTCTTGCGGCGTGTTTACATCGACATCATTGGCCGCTCGCCGACCGTTGCAGAGGCCAAGAAGTTTCTCGACGACCCATCGACTGAAAAACGTCTGACGTTAGTCAACGAACTCTTGGAGAACCCGGAGTACGCCGAACACTGGGCCAACAAATGGGCCGATCTGCTCCGCCCGAATCCATATCACGTCGGTATTAAATCAGTGTTGAATTACGACGCTTGGATTCGCGACTCCTTTCACAAGAACAAGCCATATGACCAATTCGTGCGCGAGTTGGTCTCCGCGAAAGGGAGCACTTGGCGAAACGGCAACACGAACATGTTCCGCGACCGTCGGCAACCGGAAGAGTTGACCACGATCGTCAGTCAACTCTTCCTCGGCATTCGGTTGGAATGCGCGAAGTGCCACCACCATCCGTTTGAGAAATGGGGGCAAGACGACTTCTATTCGTTCGCCGCGTACTTCAGTCGCATCGGTCGCAAGGGAACTGGAATCTCCGCCCCAATTTCCGGATCAGAGGAGTACATCTTCACGGCCAAGACCGGCCAAGTCGTGCATCCACTGACAAATGCCGTGCTCCCGCCGCGACCGCTCTTCGGCGAGGCTCCAGCGATCGGCCTTGATCAAGACCCGCGTGAATCACTCGCCGCTTGGATCACATCACCGAACAATCCGTACTTCGCTCAAGTCGCGGTCAATCGAGTCTGGTCTGATCTCATGGAGCGAGGATTTGTTGAGCCGGTTGATGACCTGCGAGCTACGAACCCACCCAGCAACGGCCCGCTGCTGGAAGCTCTCGCCGCCGACTTCCGCGATCAAGGCTATGACTTTAAGAAGTTGATCCGCCGCATCACGACTTCGCATGTTTACGGATTGAGCTCGATTCCCAACGACCGTAACGCTGTCGATACGCGAAACTACTCGCGTCATTACCGCCAGCGATTGCGAGCAGAAGTGCTGCTTGATTCGGTCTCGCAGATCACCGGTACTCCCGATGTCTTCGCTGCT
>CAIJTL010000189.1 GCA_903823545.1 uncultured Planctomycetaceae bacterium | reverse complement strand
GGCAACACCGGAAACGCTTTCAAAATCGACAACGTCACCGGTGAGATCAAAGTCGCCGACGCCACAAAGATCGACTTTGAAGCGCTCGCCAACTACACGCTGACCATCAAAGCCACCGATGCCCTGGGAGCGGCTGGCACCAAGATCAATGAAACCGGGCCGGTTACTATCAACGTCCAAGATGAAGACTTCACCTTCACCATTGATGCAGTGAATACCGACAACACTGTGACCGTATCGAAGGTCGGCAACAACTTGGTGGCTCGTCGCAATCTAGTGGACCTCATTACGCCAACATCGCTGGATGATGTCTCGTTGCTGACGATCACCGGGGGGACGGCGAAGGACACCGTCATCCTTGATGCTTCGCTCAATTCGGCTGGTACTCCCGCCACGAAGAAGTTCGCCGGACAGATTGTCGTCAACGGTAATGACGGGGATGACAAGTTGGATGCGAGCAAAATCAATGTCGCCAGGATTGGGGTCGTCTTCAACGCCGGAGCAGGCAACGACACAGCTCTGGGCGGTTCGGGAAATGACACGCTCAACGGCGGTGCCGACAACGATTCATTAGATGGGGGCAGTGGCAACGATCAACTCCGTGGTGATGGAGGCAACGATGCTTTGTTGGGGGGCAGCGGCGATGACAGATTCTTCTTTGCAGACACGGCATCTGCTGAGACTGACACACTCACCGAAGCCTCCAAATCCGGCACGGACACGCTGGACTTCACGGGACTCACAACGTCCGTGACGATCAATCTCAACAGCGAAGTCGCACTGGCAACTCACGCCAACCGCGTGATCAAAACGAGCGCCACCGGCACTACGAAGCTCGCGCCGAATTTCGAGAACGCGATCGGCGGACTCGGTGACGATGGCAACGACTCACTCAACGGCGGTAATGACAACGACACAATCATCGGTGGACTCGGCAATGATACGATCCACGGCGATGAAGGAGACGACACCACCATCGGCGGCCTCGGCACCGACCAAGTCTTCGGCGGCGCTGGCACCGACCTCGGCCTCGGCGGCAAAGGTGGCCCCGCTCGCGGCGGCAACTCAGCCAAAAACACCGGCGACCTCCTCAACGCCTCCCTCGAATCCATCAACGAAGCCTTCAACACCATCTTCGCCTTTGAATAACGACGAAGATTTGTCAGCAAGAACCCCATTAGCTGTATTAGCTGTTTCAAAACTTGTTTACTAACACGACGCGTGAGCAAGGGCATCGGAAACTCTTGCGTGGAATCGCCCTCGCTGACGCTTCGGGTTAGTTTTGAAACAGCCTCTAGCATGGAAGTGAAAGCTCATCTGGAATGAATTGTTTGCGAGCTTTTTGCACGAAGCCAGAGTTCCGAGTATTGTCTCAGGCAAGCTCACTCGTAGTGCAAAGGCTCAACTCCACTGGAGGTTATCTCGGTGGGGTTTGCGATATTCATGAGCGTGCGAGGTATCGCACTGGCGGCGAGTTTTCATGTCGCATCCACTGCTCGATCAACTGACGAAACTTCGCCACCAAATCCGTCGCCTGTTGTGGATGACGGGGTTGAGTTGGGTTGTCGTTTGGTTGACGGCAGGACTTTTGATCGCCGGGTTGATGGACTGGCAATGGCACATTGATGATCGCTGGTTGCGAACGGCGTTGCTGCTCGCAATCGCGATGGCTGTTGGATTGTCTGCTTGGCGAAAGCTGATTTCCCCGCTCCGTTTCGCTTGGTCCAACGTTGGTCTAGCTCGGCATCTGGAACAACAATTTCCTGCACTGCGTGGGCGACTCACCGCAGCCGTTGAGTTCCTGGAGCACGGAGTGAGTCCGCAGCTTGGATCGCCGGAACTACAGCAGCGATTGATTGAACAGACGACGAATGCTGTCGTCGGGCTCGAATTCACTTCGGCGTTGGACCGTCGCAATTCGACGCGAGCAATGTCGATGGCGACTGGCGTTCTGATGGTGAGCCTGTTGCTGTGCGTCGCAAACTCGGCCGTTGCTTCGACGGCCCTCACGCGATTGCTTTGGCCGTTTGGTGATCGAGCTTGGCCGAAGCGAGTCGAATTACAACTCGTGCGAGGTGATCTCAAGCCGCTTGAAGGAACGGCATCATCATTAATTCGCACGGTACAGGGGCAACCGCTGGACCTGTTTGTCGTCAACACTCGCGGGACATTGCCGGAGCCGGTATTGCTGGAATTTCGGCGTCGTGGTGCTGCATCACAAACGGAGCCACTTCGTAAGATCACGCTGCGGTCGGCAGCGGATCAACCACGCGAAGCGGCGGCGGTTCGAGCTCCGTTTGATGAAGGAACGATTGAGCTGCGAGCAGTCGGCGGAGACGACCAGGAGATGCCCTGGCGAACGTTAGAGATCGTGCCACCGGTGAAGATTGAAGCGTTTCGTGTGAAGCTAACTCCTCCGGATTACACCGGCGAACCGATTACGACCGCTCCCGAAAACGGAACGCAACTGAGAGCCCTCGTTGGTACGCGGCTGCAAATCACCGCGAAGGCAAATCGGCCCATTCGAGCGGCGAGATGGCATGACCCTGCCCGACCGGAGCCGATTGCAGGCAAGGTCGATGAACGACAAACGGGAGCCAAAAGCAAAAAGCTCAATCAGGACAAGCCGACTGTTGCATTCGAAGTGACGATCGCAAAATCCGGCACGGCAACACATCGCTTGTCCCTCGTCGATCAAGACGGTTTTGAAAACTCATCTGCTTTGCAGTTGGAAGTTGTCGGAGTCGCTGATCCGTCACCAGTGGTTGCGTTAGACCAGCCTGCGATTGACCAACTCGTCACATCGAATGCCGTCGTGAGTTTGCTCGCGACCGCGAAAGATGAACGGCGGCTCAAGGAGATC
>CAIJTL010000188.1 GCA_903823545.1 uncultured Planctomycetaceae bacterium | reverse complement strand
TGTCGAAGCCTTGATGCGACCGAGTGTGTCTTCAAGTCTTCGATTTGGAGATCTTCGAAATTCACTCGCAAGCTTGCCGCTTCAAACTGGTGGACAGCGGTTGTACTACTTTTGTTTGGCCGATATCGTCCGTGTGACGGTGTCCGTTTCCCAATCGGTAGTCCAAGCCGTCTCCTGCCTCCAACGAAAAAATACAAGACATCATGTTTTTGCTCGTACTTCGATTCGTGTATCTGCTGATCTGCACGAGTGCCGTTGCGACCTTCGTGCATCCGTCGAATCATCCGCCGTCGATCGTTGAAGGAAACGAGATACTCTCGTTTTTTGGCATGCTGCTAATCACTCAAGCGGTGACGGCCATCGACATCTTCATTCCTCGAAAGCGAGTGGAAGTCATTTCGGCCATCTACTTCGGGCTGCTCATCGGCGTGCTTCTGAGCTATTTGATGCTTCAGGCCATCCACCCGGTATTTGATGCGATGAAAATGCAGCAGTACCGCGGCGGCATTGGAATGGTTTTGACGCTGACGATTACTTACTTCAGCTCATCGCTGCTGATGCAAACTCGTGATGACTTCCGTTTTGTGATTCCCTACGTCGAATTCGCTCGAGAATTGAAAGGCTCGCATCCTCTGATTCTCGATAGCAGTGCCTTGATCGATGGGCGAATTGCCGACGTTGTCGAAACCAAAATCATTGACTCGAAAATGATCGTTCCTGACTTCGTCTTAAAAGAGGTGCAGGACATCGCTGACTCACAAGACAAGAATCGACGAACGCGTGGTCGACGTGGTCTCGATGTGTTGGCCAAGCTCCAGCAAATGCCGCACGCCGAAGTCACGGTTTACGATACGAAGAAGCGTGAAGGTGACGCTCGCTCAACGACCGTTGACCAACGACTGGTCGAATTGGCGAAAGAACTCAACGGTCGCATCGTGACCAGTGACTTCAACCTCAATAAAGTTGCGGGAGTCCAGGGAGTCGAAGTTATTAATTTGAATGACGTCGCTTCGTCGCTTCGACCTCGTTATTTGCCAGGCGATACTCTCAAAGTGCGCATCATGCGAGAGGGTGAAGCCCCCGGCCAAGGAGTTGGGTATCTCGACGATGGGACCATGGTGGTCTGTGAACAGACACGAGATCAAATCGGCAAAGAAGTCGATGTGACGGTCACCAGCATGTTGCAAAGTAGCTCCGGTCGAATGATCTTTGCCCGTCCAACAGCACTGATGCCTCGGTAATTCCGCAGGGTCGTTGCACTCCTTGCTCATCGAGACTGCTTCTCATGACAGAATCCACGTCGCCGGTCGCACCTCCAACGCAACCGTGGTTGAATGCAATTGGCTCTCGCTACTTCTTGGATTGGCTGGCTCAGCAGCGATGCAGTTTGGCGTTTACGACGTACCAGACCGGCAAGTTGTTTTTGGTTGGTCGCAAATCGGCCAGTGGTGCGGGAGCGCCGACGAGTGAATCCGACCAGGCGTTGTCGATCTTTGAGCGGACTTACAACCATTGCATGGGAATGTGCGTCTCGCCCGATGCTCGAACGATTTGGTTGAGTTCGCGATATCAGATTTGGCGCATGGAGCAGGCTCCGGCGAACGCAGTTCCCTATCGGCCAGTCGAAGGAACGACGACCGAAGGGGACGACGCGAACCAACCGCCGCAGTGGGTCGGTCGAGGCTACGACGTCGCCTACATACCGCGAGTCGGTTACACGACTGGGCACATTGATGTGCATGACATGGCGATTGACGCCGATGGCCGAGTGATCTTCGTCAATACGATGTTTGGTTGCTTGGCGACGTTCAGCGAGCGTGCCAATTTCAAACCTCTGTGGCGACCGCCGTTCTTGAGTGCTTTGGTTCCGGAAGATCGTTGCCATTTGAACGGACTCGCGATGCGAGATGGTCGGCCTGCGTATGTGACAGTCGTCAGTCGATCGGACGTCGCGGATGGCTGGCGAGATCGTCGGCACGATGGCGGATGTGTGCTCGACGTGGCGACCGGCGAAGCGGTCTGCACCGGGTTGTCGATGCCGCACTCGCCCCGTTGGTATCGCGGCCGCTTGTGGGTGCTCAATTCTGGCACCGGTGAGTTCGGGACAGTCGACCTCTCGAGCGGTCGCTTTGAGCCGATCGCGTTTTGTCCAGGCTATCTGCGCGGGCTGTCATTCCACGGCGACTACGCCATCGCCACGTTGTCGAAGCCACGCCATCTGACCTTCCAAGGTCTCCCGTTAAACGATCGCCTCGCTTCCAAAGGGGCGGAGCCACAATGCGGCTTGCAGATCATCGACCTCCGCAGCGGTTCCATCTCCGAATGGCTGCGACTAGACGGCACGCTGGTCACAGAACTTTATGACTCAGTCGTCCTTCCCGGCGTCAGACAGCCGATGGCCGTGGGCTTCAAGACGACGGAGATCGAACGGCTGATGCTCATCGAGGGTGAATGAAATTGGGGCTCGCCGCTCACGAGTGTTGGTCAACGGGAATGGCGGAGAGCCGAAATTGGGAGACCTGCCTTCGGACGCTTGCAGTGCGATTTCGATAAGATCGCCTGCGTAGACGACACCTTCCTCACAGTTGTAGATTGATTCAACAAGTCCGCTACCAAAATGATCCCTGGCTCTTGGAGTTCGGCAATGTCCACGACTCTGTTTGACGAAGTGCGCAGCGGCACCGCACCGTCGCTCGTACCGATTACGGTGGAGCAATTCCACCTGATGATCCACAACGGCATCGTACTGGAGGGTGCCCCGATTGAGTTGATTGACGGACTCATGGTGCGAAAGGATCGCAGCGCTCGCGGAGAGAATCTCATGACCCATAATCCTCGCCATGCGTTGCTCGTCTCGCGTTTGCAGCGCTTACTTGCATCGTTCTGCGAGTCCGCAGGGTTTTACCTACGCGTTCAGCTTCCCGTGACGTTGAACAACATCAACGCTCCGGAGCCTGATATCGCGGTGGTGCTAGGCACGGAAGAGGACTATGCGGATCGTCATCCCGGTCCCGCAGACTTGCCGCTGGTCATTGAGGTCGGTGACTCGTCGGTTGGCACGGATCGTTCAACGAAGCAGCGGCTGTATGCGACTGCTGGAGTCGCCCAGTATTGGCTCATCAATCTCCCGGAATCGCAGGTCGAAGTTTACGAGCAGCCTGATTCGACCTCCGGCAAGTACGCTCAGCAGACGATTCTCAAGTCGGGACAAGCCGTCGCGTGGAACCTTTCGCCGACGCAGCAATTAGAGATCAACGTGACCGATCTCTTCCGTTGATCGCAAAGTC
>CAIJTL010000187.1 GCA_903823545.1 uncultured Planctomycetaceae bacterium | reverse complement strand
TCCGACAAGAATGCCGAGAGGTCATCGCTCAACAACGGATGTGCTAGCAGATCGCTGATCTTTGTCCGCATCAACAGTGATCGAGCATGTTGCCGACTCGACTCGTCAGCCGCCGCAACTCCGATGATCTGATCGCCTTCTTTGAACTCGTTCGCCGCACCGAGCACCTGCTTGAAAAGCGTCGCATCGAACTTGCCTGCGACTCGATGCACGTAGCTCACGACATCTTCACCGGCTTTCGGTAAGCCGATCACTGTCACCGGCGGCGAGGCGGCATCCTTGGCCAACGCCGTCGAAACATTCCAACAGCGGTCGCCACTGACAGCAGCCAGCGACACTCCCGTTGCCTGTTTCAAGAATCGCCTGCGGTTCATGTCGCGATCTCCCACAGTGAAAACTGGCAGCACTAGCACGACGCGTCAGCGAGTGATCCTTGCCGAACCACTTGCTGGCGCGTCGTGCTAAGGTCGGAGGCCATTGCAACCCGGTTCCTTATTTCGGTTGCCCAAGCGTAATTTTCAACAGAACTCGTTCACCCTTGCGGAGCACAATGATCTCGATCTCTTCACCCGCTTTGAATTTTCTGAGGGCAAGATCGAAATCATCAAGGCCGCCGATTTTTTGCCGCGCGAGTTCCACAATCACATCGCCCCCCTTGAGTCCACCTTTATCAGCCGGACTTCCTGGTGCGACACCGGAGAGCGCGTAGCCCGGCGTCTCGTTGCCGAAATCGGGGATCGAGCCAAAGTATGGGCGAGGATTCCCGCTGCGCGTTGAGCCTTGGTCGCCGTGCCCTTTGACTTCAATGTACTGCGGCTTCGCATCGGTTTGAGCTGTCTCTATAACAACCTGCTCGACCATGTCTGCCACGCGAGCCATGCCGTCGAAGTTGATGAGATTCCAGTCATCGCCAGGGCGGTGATATTCAGGATGCGTGCCGGTGAAGAAGTGCAATACCGGAATTTTCTTAGCATAGAACGATGACTGGTCGCTCGGCCCGAACCCTTCCGGCTTGAGCGACAAATCAAACTTGAACTGACCATTGAGCCGCTCGATTTCCGGCTTCCAATGCTCTGACGTGCCGGTGCCGTAAATGATGAGCTTTTCTTCTTTCAGCCGACCGACCATGTCCATGTTGATCATCGCAATGGTCTTGTCGAGCGGAAACAGCGGCTCCTTGCAGTATTTTTCGGAACCGATCAACCCCGACTCCTCGGCCGTAAACGCGATGAAGACGAGCCGTCGCTTGAGCTTCTCTTTGCGACCGCCGAAGCGTCGAGCCAACTCCAACAACGTGACTGTCCCCGAACCGTTATCGTCCGCGCCGTTATGAACTTCTTTGACTCCTGGAGCCAATGAGTTTGGACCGCCGAAACCAACGTGATCGTAATGTGCTCCGACAACAACCGTCTCTTCAGCTAATGGGCCAGCCCCTTCGATGACGCCAATGACGTTCTTCACTTCGGCTTTGACCAACTCGACACTCGCAGTCCCTTCTGCCCTCCAGCCGGTCAGCACAGCACTCTTCGGCTTCAGGTCTTTGTCGATCTCCTCTTCCAAGTCCGCAAGCGATTTCTTGAACGCACCTTTGAGAACTTGGTCTGCCGCCGCTTGCGTGATGTGAAAGATCGGCAATTGTTGACCTTGATTGAAACCGCCGTAACCGAACTTCATCAGCACGTCGCGGTTTCCATGCTCGTTCGCCTCACGTTGCTTGCGAACCTTTTCGACCGCTTCCGCCAACTTCGCGCGTGCCTCTTTGACGGCACCTTCATTGTTGGCATCAGCGGCCAACAGCACTTCAGCAGCCGCAACGACCGGTTCGGCAAGATCTTTGACTTTTTGCTTCGCGCCTTCCGCCTCTTTGCGGCTGGAGTACGGATCATTCACCAGCAGAATTGCCGCCGCACCTTTGCCGAACGTGTTACTCACTTTCGATCGCAAGTCCGCTTGCGGCGCAGTCCCGCCATGCTGAGCCGCGAACGGGCCGTGAGCATCCCCTTGCCTCGGTGTCTTCCGCAGCACAATGACGATCTTCCCTTTGACGTCGATCCCTTCCAGGTCTTGGTAGCCGTTGTCCTTCGAGTCAATCGCGTAACCGCCGAAAACCAGCTCGCCATTAAACG
>CAIJTL010000186.1 GCA_903823545.1 uncultured Planctomycetaceae bacterium | reverse complement strand
GATAACGCGGAGTCTCTTCTTGCTTGAACGACGTTTCGTGCTCTTCGTCAATAACGATCAGGCCGAGGTGCGGAGTCGGTGCGAAGACGGCGCTCCGTGCTCCGACAATCACTTGCACTTGCCCGGCAGCGATCCGCTGCCAGTGCCAATGGCGTTCGGAGTCACTCAGATGACTATGCAGAACTGCGACGCTTTCAAAGCGGCATCGAAATCGCCGGATCGTTTGCGGCGTGAGGCTAATTTCCGGCACGAGTACGATCGCTTGGCGGCCGTAGCTGACAACCTCACGAATCGCCTGAATGTAGACCTCGGTCTTGCCGCTTCCCGTGACGCCGCGAAGCAAAATTGTGCGATGACGAGCGGCGCGAAGTTCTGCGAGGATTTCATTCAATGCGTCCGACTGTTCTTGATTCAGTTTCAAGTCGGCTTGTTGAGTCACTGGGCCGAAGTCTGCATCGAACGCGTCAGTGCGTTCGCGAATCGCTTCGATCAGGTTCTTGCTTCGAAGTGAATTGATTGGTGCGACGCCGCAGTCCGCCGCTTCGCAGAGTTCGTCGACACGCATCACTCGCTGTGCCGAGCAGAGCACCTCCATGACAGTCAGTTGCTTCGCCGATAGCTTGCGTTCGGACAATGTTTCGCAAACACCCGGAGCCGGACGCAAGAACAAAACCTCGCGAGTCCCCGAAAGCTTCTTCACTCCTGCGGGGATGACGCTATCGAGCACTTGTCCCCATCCGCAGAGATATCGTTCGGCGATCCAGCGAGTCAGCTCAAGCATGCGTTGGGGTAACAGCGGCTCGCGGTCGAGCACTTCATCGATAGATTTCAACTTTGGTGGAGCGCCGTTTTTTGAACGCTCTGGTCCAATCAATTGCCGATAGGGACCAGCTTCGACGCAATATCCGACCAATCGTTGATTGCCACCGCCGAAGGGAACTCGCACTCTCTGCCCCGGCTGCAATCGCTCACGCAACGCGTCGGGGACCAAGTAATCGAACGTGGTGTCCAACGGGCGATTGATCACCACTCGTGCGACCCATTGATCAGCCAACGCCGCCAAATCCCAGGGAGTCGGCTCCGGGATCAGCGGCAGGGGCTCCGCAACAAATAGACTTCGTTGTTGATTCGCAGACATGACGAGGGTTCGTAGCGAATCAGTTCCGGCAATGCCAGCACTACGTAGCTGTCACGCTGCGCGTGACGTGCCTTATGAGTTCAATCGTCGAATTGTCGAGAACGTGAGTTGGCGATTGGAGGTCAAAGCACAGTCGGCTCATCATGTGGAGCGTTATGGCTAGGTAAATGCATTCAAACTCATCAACCAATGCGATGCCGCTTATCGAGGTACGCGGCCAGGTACGGGCCGTAAGGCTCTTTGGTGTTAGCCAGATTGTAGCTGATTTTTCGCTCGTGGCAGTCGCTTTCGAGTCGCTCGGTAAAGGCTTGAATGCGTGAGAGGTATCGCTTCCGGAGCGAGTTCGGATTCACGACGACTCGACCAGCTCCTTCCATGTCTTGGAAGCGTGTGATTCGCTCGAATGGGAACGTCAGCTCGGCATCATCCATCGTATGGAACGCTATCACTTCGTGATTGTTGTGCCGGAAGTGTTGCAAGCCGCTGGCGATTTTCGATTCGTCGTCGATCAGGTCGCTGATGACGATGACGAGTCCGCGCCGCTTCACCCGCTCCGCCGCTTCGTGAAGCACTGCCCCGACGTCGGTTTCACCGCCGGGTTTGACGTTGTCCAACGTGTCGAGGATACGTCGGAACTGCGTCGGGTGAGCCTTCGGCGGGATGTAGGTGCGGACTTCGGTGTCAAACAGCAGCAATCCGACCGCGTCGTTTTGACGCAGCAACAAGTACGACAACGCCGCCGCCAGATAACTGCCCCATTGTAGCTTGCTCAGGCCGTTGCTCTTGAACGTCATCGAGTTCGAGCAGTCCAGTAAAATGTAAGCGCGAAGGTTCGTCTCATCTTCATACAACTTGACGTAATGCTTGTCGCTCCGCGCAAGCACCTTCCAGTCGAGCCCTCGCAGATCATCTCCCGGCGTGTACGACCGATGGTCCAAATACTCGACCGAAAATCCGTGATACGGACTGCGATGCTTGCCGGTCAAAAAACCCTCAACCACCTGCTTGGCGACGAGTTCGAGATTGCCGATACGGGCGAGACCTTCGGGATCAAAGTAGGGCATCAAAGGACCTCAACATCGTCTGTTACCAAGTTGGAATGGTGATGGCGCAATAGATAATCCGACTGGTTTTCTTTTGAACTTGCACGGCAATCACAGGATGGCCTTCTAATTCACGACTCGATCCGTCCAAACAAAAAAAGTATCTGCGCCAGTTTTGGTTTTCTTCGACCTTGTCTGCTTCGGAAAAGACTTCAGCAAATTCACGCTCAAACCTACCGGAAACATCTCTCGCTTCAATTCGTGTCAAGAGATTAAGAACCTTGGATGCTAACTTGGCCTTCTGCTCGTCTGCGACGGAGTATTCCAATAATTCTGGCTTAGGTTCGATGGTTGGATTGAGTTCGTGGAATGACTTAATTCCGAACCACATCAGCAACCCGAAAACAACGAATGCCGGACCCCAGAAACGCCAAATGATCTGAGTTGTACGCTGTGGCATTCGGTTTGGAACGGCGTCAGCCACGGCCCATCCTTTGTCTACTCCGGTTCGCGAATCACATCGAACAGCTTCTCGACGATGTGGTCGGTCGTGATTCCATCGCTTTCGGCGGAGAAGCTGGTGACGAGGCGGTGTCGCAGGACAGGGCGAGCGACGGCGCGGATGTCGTCGCCGGAGACGTGGACTCGGCCGTCGAGCAGAGCGTGAGACTTCGCCGCGAGCAGCATCGCTTGGCAGGCGCGAGTACCGGCACCCCAAGTGAGATACTTCTTCACAAAGTCGGGCGCTTCGTCAGACTTTGGCCGAGTCGCTCGGACCAATTGAACGGCGTATGCGGAGATCGACTTGCCGACCAACACCTTCAAGACCACTTGCTGCATCCGCAGGATGTCGGCTCGATCAAGGATCGGTTGCAGTTTGACCGCGTCACCCGACGTTGTGGTTTCGGCGATCCGGAGTTCGTCTTCGTACTTGGGATAGTCGATCAGAATACGGAACATGAACCGATCGAGCTGTGCTTCCGGCAGCGGATACGTACCTTCCTGCTCGATCGGGTTCTGCGTACCGAGCACCAAGAATGGTCGTTCGAGCGGGAAGTCTTGGCCGGCGATCGTGACTTTGTATTCCTGCATCGCCTGTAGCAAAGCGGCCTGAGTCTTTGGCGGCGTGCGATTGATTTCGTCACCGAGCAGCAAGTTAGTGAAGATCGGCCCTTTCACGAACTTCATTCGTCGGCTACTGGTCCCCTCTTCGATTTCGAGGATTTCCGTGCCGGTGATGTCTGACGGCATCAAGTCCGGTGTGAACTGAATGCGGCGGAAATTGAGCGACAGCAAATCGCCGATCGTCGAGACAATCAACGTTTTCGCGAGTCCGGGCACACCTTCCAGCAAGCAGTGGCCTCGCGAGAACAACGCGATGAGCACCTGCTTAAGAACGTCCCCTTGTCCGATGATGACCTTCTCCAATTCTTTAGTCATCTTGTGATAAGCAGAAGTCAGTTCTTCCGCTGCGCGGAGGTCGGATTCATCCATTCGATCGTTGCCAGAGGTCTTGAGCATCGTTGTTCCTCGTGGAGTGGGCTGTTGTTGTGAGCTGTCAGGCGGGTCGCGATCGTCGCGAGTTTCAGTGCTTAGGTTGCAAAATCGGCACGCGTCAAAGCGTTCGGATGCGTAGGCTAACCCCCACGTTCAATGAGTCAATTCACCGTGCTGAGATTCACTGACAATGAATTCGCCGTCGGCTCTTGATCTTCCGGGACGAGTTCAAACGCCGCGATCAATTCCGGAGGGCAGCGGCGCGGCGTTCGTTGTGGCCAACTGATGAACGCCCAATTGGTCTGAGCCTTCACCAAAACGGTTTTATCGCTCGATCGGACGACCAAATACTTCCTCAATGACGTGAGCTTTCCGAACGTGCTCACCCACGTCACCACCTTGATCTCCTCACCGACAAACGCCGGTTGCAAGTACTCAATCAAATGTGACCGCACGACAAAAACAGCACCTGCCTCTTGATAACGCTCCGTCGTCCAACCTTGGGCGGAAGAATGCTTGATCGCCGCGTCCTGCAACCAACGCAAATACTCCACGTTGTTGACGTGCCCCTGCCCATCAATCTCATGTGGCTGGATAGTCAGCGAAAACTCAAAGATGGCTGGCATAGAATGAAGACCTTGTGATACCAAGACGTGATTGAAGACCAACTTCATCGAGATCGCACAGTAAAACGCAAAAGTGTTTTCCGATACGTGGAGATGACTTACGAATCGGAACGAACCACAGGAATGTTCCAATGGGAGACGTTGAATTAGAGAAGTTCGGTCGTCGTGTCATTACGAGCCTGCGAGACTCTGGCATCAAACACTTTGATAGGTTGGCGGTGGGGCATTGGAAGGCCCCAGTCTCAAGAATCTTCAAGCCGAACTCGCCAAGCTGACCGATGAGCAAAGGATGGTCACTCGACGCTGTGTTGTAAATTGCCTCGACAATGCTCTTCATGACTTCCTGTTTGCACTTGGCGAGGCAAACGACTTTGATAAAGGCATTACCCTCGTCTTCGATGGCAAGAATCTCGCAGAAATTAGTGATGGCTTGCACGGTGAGGCATTTACTGACGAAGGTTGGATCGCAAGATTCAGTGAGTTTCCAGAAACTAGCGAGCCATAAACGAAACCTTCCACATTGATCGCATTGAAAGTCTGCCCAATGACCCAATCCACCGAAACCATGTTGAATGTCTTGCTGGAGTTGCCAGCGGCCGAGCGTGTCGAGATTGCGAACCGGTTGATTGACAGCGTTGATCGCCATGAGCTTGATCCGGACGCGGCCGCATGGGAGGCGTTTTTAGAGGAACGACTGGCTGCGGTCGATCGCGGCGATTTTGCTCCGGGGACCGCGTTCGACGCGATCGACGAAATTCGCAGTGAACTCCTCCGGGAAGCCAAGTGATGTCTTTTCGCTTGCTGGCATCGGCACGCCGTGAGCTCAAGCAAGACGCTGCTTGGTATGAACGTCGAGAAGGGGGGCTCGGCGAACGGTTTCTGGACGCGGTTCGGCAAGGTTTTCAACGGATTGTTGATCATCCGCAGTCGTTGCCAAGAGACACCATGAAACGGAGCCGGCGCGATATTCGCCGCTGTGCTGTCAGCGGGTTTTCTTATCAAGTAATTTTCGAGATTCGGCCGGACGAGCTTGTGGTGCTCGCGATTGCTCATGGCAGTCGTCGGCCCGGTTATTGGAGTCGTCGCAAGGGATGACTCACGATTCGATCAGCAAAGAGGATTTTCATGGCTAACAAAAAATATCTCGTCACCGGCGCGGCCGGGTTTATTGGGTTTCATACGACGAAGCGGTTGCTCGCTCGTGGGGATACGGTGGTGGGGTATGACAACCTCGTGCCGTATTATCCGGTCGAGTACAAGCACGCTCGGTTGAAGCAGCTGGTGGGGCAGCCGGGGTTCACGTTTCAGCAGGCGGATCTGACGGAACGAGAACGGCTCATGCAGCTTTGCCGCGACGAGAAGTTCGATGTCGTCATTAACCTCGCCGCTCAGGCGGGCGTTAGGTACTCGCTGGAGAATCCGCACGCTTACGTCGATGCGAACATCGTCGGCTTCGTCAACATCTTGGAGGCGTGCCGACACAATGGCGTGCAGCACTTGGTGTATGCCTCGTCGAGCAGCGTTTACGGAGCGAACACGAACAACCCGTTTTCGATTCATCACAACGTCGATCATCCCATCAGTCTGTACGCGGCGACGAAGAAGGCGAACGAACTGATGGCTCACACCTACAGCCACTTGTTCAAGCTGCCGACGACCGGCCTGCGGTTCTTCACGGTCTATGGTCCGTGGGGGCGGCCCGACATGGCGTTGTTCTTGTTTACGAAAGCGATCCTCTCCGGCAAGCCGATCGACGTCTTCAATCACGGGAAGATGCGCCGCGACTTCACCTTTGTGGACGACATCGTCGAAGGGATCATCCGAGTTGCCGACAACGTTCCCACCGGCAACCAGAATTGGAGCGGCGATCATCCCGACCCGGCGACCAGCAAGGCTCCGTACAAGGTCTACAACATCGGCAACAACCAACCGGTCGAGTTGCTGTACCTCATCGAAACGCTCGAAAAATGCCTCGGCAAGACGGCCGAGAAAAACCTCCTACCGATGCAGCCGGGCGACGTCCCCGCGACGTATGCTGACGTCGATGACTTGATTCGCGACGTCGGCTTCAAACCCGCCACGCCGATTGAAACTGGAGTCGCAAGATTCGTGGAGTGGTATCGCAGTTATCATGCGGTTTGAATGACAGTGACGCTAATGATCAAGGGTGTTGACGAATGACAAAGCCAAATGGTCAACATGAAGGGAGAAAACCGCCGTTGAACGGTCGGTCTGGAGTCGAGGAGTCCGATACACCATCCACAGAACGCACAGAGCAGTCGACGGACGACATACTTCGTCAAGCTCAGGACGAATTCGTATCGACTCCGAATCTGTCTTCAGTGGAGCAAAAAGCCGATTTCCAGCCTGGCTCTTATGGATGCATTTTCGCGACCTTCCATTTTCTGCTCAGTGGATTCGTTGCTATTTGGATTCTCGTAGACGGAATGGGACAAACTTCCG
The DNA here is from genome assembly GCA_903823545.1 of uncultured Planctomycetaceae bacterium. Taxonomy (GTDB): domain Bacteria; phylum Planctomycetota; class Planctomycetia; order Planctomycetales; family Planctomycetaceae; genus SXKJ01. The sequence continues at coordinate 7,462 of CAIJTL010000186.1, read as the reverse complement.
GTCCAGGGATGGTGTGGTTGCTTTTTCCTGCATTTATCCTGTTGTTTCCTTTCGCGTTACTCACATTGGCAATTCCGGTGGTGAACTTGTTGGCCGTCGCTTTGAACAGCTTTTTCTGGGGTTAGGTGGTATCTCGTCTCACGAAACGCAGGACCGCATCACGACGATGAAAGGTGGATCGAGAAATACTCTTCTTAATCCATCCGACCGAGAGTGACTTGATCGCGCACCTCGGCTTCGATGGCTTTCGCGGCCATCAGGTGTTTCTGCAATACTTCGTCCATTGATGCCTTCACGCCGGGGAGATGCGTTACCAACTGCTCGAAGGCTTCGCGAGAAATGCTGATTAAGTCGAGTGGCGTTTTTGCTCGGAGGGCCGCGCTGCGGGAATGATCGGAGATCAACGCCATCTCACCGAAGACCTCACCATGTTTGAGCGTGGCGACAGTCGTCCCGTTGAAGATCACATCCGCTTCACCTTTCACAACCACATAGACCTTGTCGCCGACATCTCCTTGATCGAAAACCGGCTCGCCCGTGTGAAAGTGTTCGCGAGTGACAGATTCCGGGCGAAAGATCCGCACTTCGGTGATGTCGCGTGGCAGGAATTCGTCCAAAAACCAATCGGTGAAGATTCGCAGCTTGCGATCGAAGCCGGGAAACTTCGTTAAGTAGATCGCTCGCCAAAACAGCCATGCGATGAAGCCACGAAGTTTGATCCCCATGACCTCGGCCACCGCTGAGTAATGTCCTAACGACGCCAGCTTACCGAGTCCCGTGAAGCTGAAGCGCTTCAGCGGTGTGCCGCGCAGTGTCGCAAGAATGTTGTCGGCGCAGGTCTTCGCTTGTCGTAGTGCATGCTGAGCAGTCGGAGGCGACATGATGCCGTCCGGTTGCGGAACTGCCGCGCAATCACCGAGCATCCAGACATGTGATTGTCCTGGCACGTTGATTTCCGGGAGCACAATCACGCGACCGTTCTTGTCCTTCTCAAACGGCAGTTGTTCCACCAACCGATGCGGTGCGGAAGGGACCGTCGCCACCACCACACGCGCTGCAACCACCTCTTCGCCGTTCGAGCCTTTGGCCTGAATCACCGCACCGTTCGCGGTCACAGACTTCAATCGCGTATTCAACCGAATTTCGATCCCACGCTTGGTCAGAATCGTTTGCGCATACGCTGCGAGGCTTTCGCCGAGCTCTGGCAGAATGCGATCGGCGCTTTGTAGCAATATGACTCTCACCTCGCTCATCTTCAGAGAGCGATACGCTGGAAGCGCGCTCCGCAAGAAGTCGTGCAATTCAGCCACACATTCCACACCCGAAAAGCCGCCGCCCCCGACGATGAATGTCAGTAGACGCTGTCGTTCAACCGGGTCATCTTCGTTGTCCGCTTCTTCAAGCACTTGCACGATGACGTTTCGCAATCGGAGCGCATCGCCGAGGTATTTGAAGGGGATCGCGTGCTCACGCATGCCGGGGACAATGTCGTAGTTCAACCGCGAACCGAGTGCGATGACCAAATGATCGAAAGGCAGCTCTTTGGTCTTTGGCTGAAACTCCGGGCCGAGCGTCACAATCTTCCGCGCGAGATCAATCTTCTGTATCTCACGAGTGTGCAAGTTCGTTCGCTTGGCGAGCCTTCGGATCGGCGTGATGACGTGCATCATCTCGATCGTGCCCGAAATCACTTCCGGCAAGAACGGTTGAAAGACCATGTAGTTTTCGAGGCTGACGAGCGAGATCTCATACTTGTGCCGCTCGAAACCGAACATTCCCTGTTCGAGATACATTGCCGTATAAACGCCCGCGAAGCCTCCGCCGAGAATGAGGATTCGCTGCTTGTCGCTGGTCATGAGTTGTGCCCGCAGAAGTGAGAGACGCCGAGCGATTCGCGAATCGCTCGGTCACTGTCAAACTGATGCTGCGGAATGTCAAGCAAGAGTCACGGCTTCTGGGTTTTGTTTCCGTCGCTCTTCCATCGGAGTACGCAGCGAAAGCCGATATCGGACGCACGTTCGCGCATTTCGACACCGGCGCGATGCCAGAGCGTCCAATCTCGCGAGCCACCTTTGACGACTCGTTGGTTGATTCGACTCGGAGTTTTCGGGCCCGCCCAATCATGTCGTTTAGTCGGTGAAAGCGCTGCGGCCTCGGCATGCGCTTTCGGTGAGAAGTGATCGGCGCACCATTCTCGCGCGTTGCCGGCGACATCGAAGAGACCAAGGCGGCTGCGGTCATGGATGAACGACTTAACCGCATCGATCTGACCAGGAACGCGGCCTCGTTCCCAAATGGCTGGCCCTTTGCCCCAGGGTGTCCGCCATGAATTGGGGCCGCGAGCGGCTAATTCCCACTCCGCTTCGGTGGGAAGTTCTTTGCCAACCCAGTGGGCGTAATCGCGAGCGTCATTCCACACGATCCCCAACCCCGGGTGTTGCGGAGGATCATTCTCATTCAACGGCTTCAAGATCCTGAGACCGATCGCCGTCATGAACGGACGAAATTGAGCGAGAGTCACTTCCGCGATGTCGATGTAAAACGGCGACAGTTCGATAGTGACTTCCGGCTGAGCTTCAGGCGGGCCATCATCACTTCCCATGCGAACTGGGCCTGCGGGAATGAAGGCCATCTCGGACGAATCTTTTTCGCAGACGATCCGCATCGGCCAGCCATCAGCCGAGTACGACGTCCCATCGACCGCTCGAAAGCCTGGCGGCAATCTGTTCGATGGATTCCCAACATTGCGACTTCCACCTGTCCCGGCGAAAACCACTTCAAAATGTGATGAGGTCACTCCAGGAGCAGGCTCAATCACTTCAAAGACGTCCTTAGAATCGTCCTCTGGCGCACGACCAACAACGATGAAATTGGGTGGCGACTCCATCTCGTCAAACACATCATTCGGATTCGCTCCCGCAAGTGGTGAAGGGGGAGGAGGCGGTGGCGGAGGTGGTTTGGGAGCAGGACTGACTCGCTTCGGCGGTTCAGCCGCAACTTGCACGGGAGCGGGAGCAGACTTGCTTCCACATCCGCTCAACACCAAAACGCTGACCATTGCGGTCACGGCTCGCAACAGCGATTCTCGAATTGTTCGTGAGTGCTGATTCATGCGGAGCATTGTGCTGCCTATCACATGATCGCGGAAGTCGGATGTCGATGGACGGAAACCAGAATTTACGCTGAAAGGAAGTTGATGCACTTCCGCAATGTGACACGAGAAGCTGTTTCAAGACTGAATGATCGACCGGAAACTTCAGCAGGGCTGTCGGTGAAGATGTCGGAATATCTCGCGCGGTATCGCCCTCGCTTACGCTTCGGGTTCGTGTTGAAAGCGCTCTTATGGTTGGTACTGCCGACGCTTGCTTCATCCGCGTTCGCTCGCGAATTACTGACGTTTGACGGATCGCTGAAAGAGCAGTTCACGCCGCTGTCGAAGTCGCGATTAGAAGCCTGGAGTCCCGACGAAGCCAAAATCAACAACATCGCCCCAATGCCGCGAGGTCGAGCCGTCCGCGTGACAGCGCCGGCAGGTGGTGGCTTTGTCACGAATGCCGATGTGGTCGCTGTCGAATGGAACAAAGTCGAATCGCTCGGCCTGTGGCTGCATCGTTCTGCGGCCGAGGCGAAGGAGCATCCGACTGTTGAGCTTGAAGTACGACTGATCGAAGCAGATCGCAAAGCATACTTCTGGAGGCGTATCGAGATCGCTCATGTTGGCTGGCAGAAATTGTTGTTGCCGTTGGATTGGTTTGTTTGGAGCGACGGTCGGATCCCTTGCTGGGACAACGTGAAGTACATCGGCTTTCGACTTCGCGACGAAGGAGCCTTTACCCTCGACACCATTTGGACCGAACAGGCCAGCGATGCACGAACCGAATTCGTACCGACTGACCTGTTAGCGAGAGTCGCTTTTCCAAAACAGTTGTTTCACGGTGCAGAAGATAAGCCCGTCGAAACGAATTCGCTGAGAACACTGGAAACGCGAGATGTCCAATTACTCACAAACGCGAAATCGCTCGACCTCGAACGACTGGCGGCACACTGCGGCATGATCGCGAAGCAAGTACGTGAAGAACTGCCGTTCTTGACGGAGCCACGATCCGGTTCGCAGTTGATCATCTTTGAAGAGTCTGCGGAATATCGCCGTTTCATCACGCGACATGCTCGGCAACTCAAAGTGTTGGTGAATGTGCCTGACACGCCGGGCTTCACGTTTCAAGGTGTGAGCAGTTCATTCTGGGACGCTGAACTAGGAACGCTGCGGCCAGTTTTCGCTCACGAGTTCTTGCACGGATACCTCAGCCGCACGACGCGATTTCCCTGCCACGGTGAATGGCTGCATGAAGGACTGGCGACTTACTTCCAACTCAAATTTCATCCACAGGCCAATTTGGATCAACTTGTTCGCGACGGCCTTTCGTCACCGAAAAAACACGTGACCCTCAAAGAACTTTGTAACGGCCAGCACATCTCGCTGACTCAATACTGGCAAGCAGGGACGCTCTGCCAAATGCTGCTCACAGAACCGAATTATCGGTCGAAACTGGCAACGCTGTTTCAGCGCCTTGAGGGCGCCAGTTCGACAGATCTCGGACCGCATCTCGAAGCCGCCTGGCAAACCGATTGGGAAATGCTGACCGCTGATTGGCGAGCATTCTGCGAGCGACAATTCCCGAAGAAGTAAGGCGGAATCACGCCATGATCGGCTGAATCACATGACCTCGGCTGATTGCGTAGGGGCGATTCTGGCTATCGTAGAACTCAGTGTCGGGCGACAGGCCGAGGCAATGAAACATCGTCGCGGTGATGTCTTCGGGGCGGACGAGTCCTTGTCGCGGATAGGCTCCGAGTGCGTCTGACGCTCCGTGAACAACTCCGCCACGAATGCCGCCGCCAGCCAATGCGATCGAGAAGACTGGCCCCCAGTGATCGCGACCCGCGCGACCGTTGAACTTAGGCGTCCGTCCGAATTCCGACATGCAAACAATCAGCGTTTCATCCAAACGGCCTCGCTGTGACAAGTCCTCAAGCAGCGCCGCGAAACCCTGATCGGTGGGAGGAATGAGAACCTCACGCAACCGTTTCGTTTCGTTCGTGTGCGAGTCCCAACAAGGATTGTCCGCAGGCTCATCAGGGCCGCGGTACCAATTCACTTGCACCAAGCGAACGTCAGCTTCGATCAATCGTCGGGCCAACAAACAACTTTGCCCGAATGGCGTCAAGCCATATTGCAAACGAGTCTTTTCAGACTCCGCCGACAGATCGAATGCACCGCGTGACGCTGCGGAAGCGAGCAAACCATACGCGCGAGCCTGTTGCTCATCGAACGTCCGCGCGCGAGTCGCTTGAGCGGCAGCCTCTTGCTGTTGATCGAATGACCGGACGAGATCACGACGCGACGCGAGCCGTTGCAGCGGGAAGTTGTCGGGCAATTGAAACTCAGTGATCTTGTAATCGGCAGCCGACGGCTGACAACGAAAGAGCCACGGATCGACCGATCGTCCCAGCAAGCCACCGTCTTGGCCCGGCCACGTGGAACCATCGGTGTTGAAAATGTGATTCGGAAGCCTCACCGACGCCGGCAAATGTCCGCGTGGCGGAGTCAACCGCTGCAGCACGGACCCCCAATTCGGCCAATCGTTCGGTGGACCGGGATTCGCGTTCTCTGAATTCATGGGAGCGTGCGGACGCCCCGTGAGCATGTAATAGCCGCTCGACGAGTGCGCGTTGTCGTTCGTCGAAACCGCTCGCAACACAGCAAGCTTGTCTGCGTGTTGTGCGAGTCGCGGCATCAGTTCGCCGAATTGAACTCCCACCACATTCGTCGAAATCGGAGCGATGTCGCCGCGCACGTTGTCAGGCGATTCGGGCTTCGGATCCCACGTCGAATGCTGCGGTGGGCCACCCATCAAGAACAACACGATGCAGGACTTCGCCTGCCCGCCGGTCGTGGTCGTTGTGCTTTCGCCCGCAGAGACGTTCCTTGCATCCATCAACTGAGGCAAAGTCAGTCCGCATGCACTCAGACCACCGACTCGAATCGCTTCGCGCCGAGAGACCCGATCACACAGTCTCATGCCTCGATTTTGAAAGCTGAGCATTGCAGCCTCCTGAAACAAAACTTGGTGAACCGGACGGTGTCAGCACCCGGATAATTTGCGCAAAAACGAAATCCGGGGGCTAATGCCACCCGGCTCACCAAATTCATAGCACGTTGCGATAGGTTTTGACGACCTTTTCTTCGCAACTAACCGATCTGGCCGATGTTAATGTAGGCGTGGACGTGCGGGGCGCCGCGGAAGTGCCACACGAATGACGGGCCTTCGACACGCCAGATGTCCCAGACTTTGTCGCTTTGCAAATCGCCCTGTTGGTAGAAGGCCATGTGCAGCTTTTCGACGCCGCCAGTTGCTTTGAGAATCTCCATGACTTCATCGACGTCTTCCGCACGATATGGTGCGAGCAAAACTTGGATCGTCTTCGTCACCAATTGCTTTTGATCGTTGCTGAGTTGTCCGACTCCGATACCGGGGAACGATCCCTTTTCGCCCTGAAGCGTGACGGCGTCTTCCTTCGGGGCATTTGTCACGAGTGCTTGCTGAGCTTGCTTGGCATCGAGCGCTTTGAAGACCTCGTTAACTTGAGTCGTTTGGTAATGAAACAAGTTCGCTTTCGGATTCTCTTCGCCGTGTCCGTAAACAATCGGGCCACCGAACGCCGCTTTGTCGACGGTGTTGCCGTCCGCTCGCAACGTGAGATGTCGTCCGGTCAGCTCCCACTCAAACTTGTCAGTTCCTGGCTCACCAAACATGGCAACGCTGTATTCATCAATCCCGCCGCTGTCATCGCTCATTTGCTTTTGGAAGCGTCCGTAACCGTCTTCGGAGGTCACTTGCTTCACGATCTCGCTGATGAGTTTCTTCTGTTCGGCGTTGTAGAAGCTGTCGCCAACTTTCGGCTTCGTGATCTGCCAATTCGCGTTGATCTTCTTTCGCAGATCATGGTCAAACCCGAAACTGATCGTCTTCTTTTGCTCGGCAGAGAGTGATTCAAAGAAGCGACCAACTGTTGTTTCAGCAGCGCTTTTGGAACTCGGAGCAGCATGTAGTCCAGGAAGTCCCACGAGCATCGGCATCGCGACGCCAGCCAACGTTGCGGCACCAGCGGTCTTGAAGAATGAGCGGCGATCGAGAGATTCACAATCAGAACAAGCCAGCGAATTGCGGTTCATTTAGCGTCTCCTGCGGTGAGCGATACGAAACAGCGACAGCCGTTTCCTGAGGAGGCATCTTGTAACGCGATCGCGCTAATTTTGAGAGAGAACGCTGCGAGGCAAACGAATCGCAGCTTGAAATGAAGACTCTCTGCGCACTTCCTTATCTCGGCTGAAAAAGTTCATTTCTTCACCGCCGAGAAGCGATTAGCGCAGAGAGAGGATGGGTCGCAACATCGCTCGTGT
>CAIJTL010000185.1 GCA_903823545.1 uncultured Planctomycetaceae bacterium | reverse complement strand
CGATGATATCTGCGTCGTTGTGTTATCGGTTGAGCATTCATCGCAGACACCCACGCTCACTGTGTTCAATTCGCAGAGTTCATTTATGGCTGTAAGCGGTTTGAAAACTAACTCGACGCGTGATCGAGGGCCATTCCACGCGCGAAACCCAGACGTTTTCGCTCACGCTTCGGGCCAGTGATCAAGTTATCAAAAGCTTCTATGCAGCCAATCTTAGGCCGCTCAAAAACGCCAACGAGAACATAGAACCGTTTGTCACTCCACGGCGCCCATTCGATTGGCGGCCCCGCATTCAATCGACATAACGAATCGACGTCGTACCGATTGTTACGGACGCAATGCATCTACGGACGTGTGGAGGATTGGCACATCAATGAGGTAGTTGCGCACCACAACATCGCGTCGAGGGACAACGGTTCTCGCATTTTCCATCACTGCGGAGTGAGAATTCGACAATCGAATCACGATGGTCCTGGAATTGCTTTGTCCGACTTAACGAATTGCAGATCACTTCTTAAGAACGATGTGAGGCGGCGATGTTAGGTGTCGGCGGGGTAGGTGGCATGGGAATGAGTGGCGTCGATTTGTCGGCATTGGTCGGCATGAGCGGCGTACCTGGAATGTCTGCCGCGCCTGCGGTCAGTGCACCGCAGGCTTCACAAGTTGCCTCCATTGGAATGGGGACGAACCTGCAATCTCTCGTGCAGGCACTGCAACAGTTCAGCCAAGCCGAGATCATGCTGGCGCTTTTTCTCGCCTTCAACACAAAACGTTGCGACCATCACCACGACCACCATTCGCCGCTAGACGGGCTCACGGCATTTGCTTTGACTTCGGCCTTTAGTCAACAGCCGAGCTTGCCGACAAACATCAACGTCGCGTCGATGGTGAGTTCTGTCAGCTGCCAAACCGCAATGTCCATCAATGTTGCTGGGTAGTCGTGCCGTTTCCAGGGCCGATTCATTGGCGGCATTTGGCGCGATTGAAACCTACAATCTCGCGGTGCCACCTCTTGGAATCCGGTATCATCGCTTGGAACTACGTCTTTCAGGCCGACATCACGTCTAGACGTTGGCCTTCGGGGGCGCGAAAAGATGGATGACGAACCCGCCCGTTGTTGGAGTTGCTGGTGAATAACGCTGCTTCAAGTTCTCCCTCGAAGGACTCTCACACGGCTTGGATGATCGTCGCATTGTTGGCTCCAGTCGCCCTACTGAATTATCTCGATCGACAGATGCTCGCCGCGATGAAGGGGTCGATGATGGGAGACATCCCTGATATCGCAACTAAAGCCAATTGGGGAATCGTGCTCGGCTGCTTCAAATGGGTCTATGCAGGACTCAGCCCCGTTGGTGGTTATGTTTCAGATCGGTTGAGTCGTCGGCATGTGATTACGGTCAGCCTCTTTGTTTGGTCGGCAGTCACGTTGGCGACAGGATATGTGACGACGTTTCAACAACTCGTTGTGGCTCGTGCGGTGATGGGTATCAGCGAAGCGTTTTATATTCCGGCTGCGTTGGCGTTGATCTCCGAATTCCACGTTGGCGAAACGCGATCGCGAGCCGTCGGTTTCCATCAGATGGGGATTTATGCGGGGATCATCCTTGGCGGCTTTTCTGGGCATGTGGCCGAAAACCCGTCGCTAGGTTGGCGATGGGCATTCGAAGCGTGCGGCGTCGCGGGGGTCATTTACGCCTTACCGTTGTTTGTGCTGCTCCGAAATCCCCCGCGTGAAATCAGCTCTATATCTGAGCGGCTTTCACCAGCCACCGCCGTGCGAGAATTGCTTACCAACGGCGGCTTCTTGCTACTCGTGTTGTACTTCACTTTGCCAGCGATGGCCGGATGGGTTGTGAAGGACTGGATGCCGGACATCCTGCGGGAACAATTCGGACTGGGGCAGGGACGAGCCGGTGTGTCCGCAGTTCTCTACGTCCAAGCTGCTTCGCTAATCGGAGTCGGCCTAGGAGGTTGGCTAGCCGATCGTTGGATGCGCCGTACGTCGCGAGGCCGCATCTTCGTCAGCGCACTCGGCATGAGCTTCTTCTTGCCTTCGCTGTTTGGTGTCGGGAATGCTGGTTCGCTGGGAGTTGCGATTGGATTTCTGATTCTGTTTGGACTCGGCTGGGGTTTCTTCGATTGCAACAACATGCCGATCCTTTGCCAGATCGTGAGACCTCAGTTGCGCGCGACTGGTTACGGACTGATGAACTTCGTCAGCATTGGCTGCGGCGGTTTTGCTGATTGGGGATTCGGTCTTCTGCGAGATCGCCAGATTCCGCTGAACGTGATCTTCGGTGTCTTCGCCGGAACCGCTTTGCTGTCGATCTTCATCGTGTTACTCATTCGTCCGACCGAGTCTAACACTCCACACGCATAGCTCAGACAAGTAGGCTGAGTTTGATATCGCTGGACTTCATACGCACTTTATTTACGTCTTAATCTCCCACGAACTGATCAGGATCGTTCATGACTCACGCTTCACTCACCGGTTTAGTTGCCGCGACACACACTCCTTTTCATGCCGATGGCTCGCTCAATCTCAACGTGGTGGAAAAACAAACGGAGTTCCTGCT
>CAIJTL010000184.1 GCA_903823545.1 uncultured Planctomycetaceae bacterium | reverse complement strand
CACTGGTTCAGCCCATTCGATACCGAGACCGCGAAAGTCTTCAACACGGTGCGTGATCACGCTCAGCGTGAACCCCGACCGCCGTTGACTGAGGTCTACACGACGGTGGCGGGTGGCCAAGACGTCTTCTTGCTTCGTCGCGGTGAAGTCGACAACAAGCAAGGGAAAGCGGAACCGAGTTTCATCCAAGTCCTTGCGACAGGGCCCGACAGCGACGCTCGCTGGTTGCCGAAGCCTGCGGCTGGTCAACCGGCGATTGATCCGCGAGTCGGTCTCGCCAACTGGATGACCGACGTTGATCACGGCGCGGGAGCGCTGCTCGCTCGCGTGATGGTCAATCGCTTGTGGCAACATCATTTCGGCGAAGGGATCGTCGGAACATCGAACGACTTTGGAGCTCAAGGAGAACGACCGACGCATCCCGAACTTCTGGAATGGCTCGCGACGGAATTTGTAAAAGGTGGCTGGAAGCTCAAGCCGTTGCATAAGGCGATGATGCTGACGGCCGCGTATCAGCAAGCGAACGAGGTCTCGCCAGACAACGTGAAGATCGATCCGGACAACCGGTTCCTGTGGCATCACAAACCACAACGTCTTGAAGCGGAAATCATCCGCGACGCGGTGCTCGCTGTGGGTGGATCACTCGATCTCTCGATGTTTGGCCCAAGCATTCTCGACAACACGCCGCGTCGCAGCGTGTATCTGCGAGTGAAACGGAGCGAGTTGATTCCATTCATGACGATGTTCGACGCGCCGGAACCAACACAAAGCATCGGCGAACGTGTCAGTACGACATTGCCAACTCAAGCGCTGACGATGATGAACTCTCCATTCGTCCGCCAGCAGGCTTATAAGCTCGCGGTTCGTATTCGACCTAATAACGACATACCTCTCGAAGTGGCCGTCGATCGAGCATATCAATTCGTCTTCGCTCGTCAGCCATCGAAAGAAGAGCGCGACCGCATGGTGGCTTTCATCAATCAACAGGTCGCGGCCAAAACCGATCTGAAGATCGCGCTTGCCGAAGTCTGCCAAGTGCTGATCTGCCTGAATGAGTTCGTTTATGTGGACTGAGGCATCGGACAAGCGATGTCCGTTAAACTCAACGAGACAAGCGGGAAAAGATTAGCGCAAAGACGCAGAGGCGCTAGGACGCAAAGGTGCGGAGTCGCCTGCAATGTCCTGCCTCTAAGAGATCGTCTTTCCAATGATCGTTGCGCCACTGCGTCCTTGCGCGGCTTTGCGTTTCATGTTTGTCGTTCCTCGAAAATTGGGATACGCGAGCATCGACTTTTTGACTTAAAACCTGCGGCATGGAAACGTCACTGCATCGCGAATTGAAACGGCTTCTATCGGGCAACGAAGCGGATGAAGAGCAAACGCTGGCGGGTTATCGCATTGATGCGGTCGTCAATGGGCGACTGATCGAGGTGCAAGTCGCTTCGCTCTTTGCGATCCGTCGCAAGATCGTGGACTTACTCGAGCAAGGTTTCGATGTCACGGTCGTGAAACCGCTGACGTCACGCAAGCAGATCATTCGGCGGGAGAAAAAAGGTGGCGTGGAAATCTCGCGACGCTGGAGCCCGCGCCGGCAAAAATTCCCGGATGTCTTTTCGGAGATGGTTCACTTCGTTGGAGCGTTTCCGCATCCGCGTCTGACATTGGAATTGATGTTGATCACCGAAGAAGAGTTTCGCATCAATCGTGCGACGCGATGGAAGCGGCAGCGCGACTTCAAAATCGAAGACCGCCGCTTGGTCAGTGTCGAAGACCGTCGCGCCATACGATCATCTGAAGATCTGCTCGAACTCTTTCCGGAGGCTGTTCGACAACTCTACCTCGAAGCGCCGTTCACAACCGCAGATCTCGCCAAGGCCGCCGAAGTCCCGCGCTGGCTTGCTCAGAAAATCGCGTATTGCTTCCGCAAGTTGAACGTCTGGGAAACAACCGGTAAACGCGAACGAGCGTGGCTGTATCAACCGGTGCCTGCGCAACCAGCAACAAAACTTCGACCTCCACGACCGCTGGGAAAGCGCACGGCGTGAGGTGATTCTGAGGCCATTCCGCTGATAAGTAGCCGTCATCGCTCCGCGTGACGAGCCGAGTGCTAGCCACCGTATTGTGAAGCGACCTGCTCGTCACGCGGAGCGAT
>CAIJTL010000183.1 GCA_903823545.1 uncultured Planctomycetaceae bacterium | reverse complement strand
GACTAACTTGCTGTTGTTGACCGTCGGCTAACGCTTTGCCGCTCACTGGCGTGACCGCTTCAACATGCCACTGGCCGAAAAGTGCGAACAAGCCCCCAGAAATTAACGCGATACCGATCAGCCAGCCTTGAGCAAGCGGCGAATTCACCGGTGCGACGGCGAGACCACTGAGCCATGTTGGCAACCAAGCGACAAACGCCACCATCCGATCGCGACGCGGTTCGCTCATCGATGTTCTATCCCGATGAAACAAACCCCACGCGGTGAGGCTCAGTATCGACGAGGCGGAGCTCACAAATATGGCTGGCCATGCTGACGAGAGCGAGAATTCGCCCGCAATTCGCCGTGAAAAGAGGACCGTCGTCGTCACAATCACGCCGGTCCAAATTAGCATGGCGGCAGAGTGACGTTGACGTTCCGAACTCGACATGACGGCAATCCTTCGCGATGGCACAGCACAATCCATGTGCTTTACTAACCCGAAGCGTCAGCGAGGGCGGACGCTCAGCAGACTCTGCTTTAGTAGCTGAATTCGCAAGAATTCAGCACTGGGAACAGCGTCAATCGCACTGAATTCTTGGGAATTCAGCTACTGCGACAGAGCGTTTGGGAGCATTCGCCCTCGCTGGCGCTTCGGGTTAGTTGGCTCTTTACAAGGAAAGAGCAACGGCAATCAAGCCGAACGTCGCAGCGCGTCTGCCTTATCGGTCTTTTCCCAGGTGAAATCAGGATCATCCTTGCCGAAGTGCCCGCCGTGCGCTGTCTTGCGGAAGATCGGGCGTCGCAGTTGCAGATGTTCGATGATGCCACGTGGCGTGAGTGGGAAGTTGTCGCGAACAAGCGAAGCGATTTTCTCTTCGCTAATCGTGTTTGTTCCCTTGGTATCGACTCGAATGCTGACCGGATCAGCAACTCCAATGGCGTAGGCCAGTTGAACTTCGCAATCGGTGGCGAGCCCCGCAGCGACGATGTTCTTGGCCACATAGCGAGCCATGTAGGCGGCCGAACGATCGACTTTCGTGGGGTCCTTGCCGCTGAATGCACCACCGCCGTGACGGCCCCAGCCACCGTAAGTATCGACAATGATCTTGCGACCGGTCAGACCACAGTCGCCGTGCGGCCCACCGACGACGAAGTTGCCGGTCGGATTGATGTGGTACTTGGTCGCCGAGGTGAGCCATACGGCGGGAATGCTGGGACGAATTACTTCGGATTTCACGAAGTCCGCAATCTGAGCTTGCGTGACAGCGGCTGCGTGCTGAGTCGAAACGACCACCGCGGTCACTCCAACTGCCTTACCGTCGCGGAACTCGACGCTGACTTGGCTCTTACTATCCGGACGCAACCAGTCCACGACACGCTTCTGACGAACTTCGGTCAGCTTGTTGATAATGCGGTGAGCCAACGCAATCGGCACCGGCATGAATTCTGGAGTGTGGTCGCAGGCGTAACCAAACATCAGACCTTGGTCCCCTGCCCCGTCTCGATCAACCCCCATGGCAATGTCTGGGCTCTGCGAATGCAGCGCGACGAAGCAACGAAATGTATCAGCATCAAAGCCAACATCGACGTTCGAGTAACCGATATCTCGGACCGCGTCGCGAGCCACTTGGACGTAATCAATTTTCGCTTGCGAGGTGATCTCACCAGCGAGAACCACTGTGTCGGTCGTGCAAAGCGTTTCGCACGCCACGCGAGACCGTGGATCTTGAGCCAGCAGAGCGTCGAGCACTCCGTCGGAAATTTGATCCGCGACCTTGTCGGGATGCCCCATGCTGACCGATTCACTCGTGAAGATGAAACTCGCCATTTCGCTTTCGTTCCGTGTTGTCAGAGAAG
>CAIJTL010000182.1 GCA_903823545.1 uncultured Planctomycetaceae bacterium | reverse complement strand
GGCTCATGCCCGATTGCGCTCGAGTGCGACTACCGAAAGTTGGCCACCTCATTCACTGGCTGCAGACTGATGCTTGCTTGAGATTGGTGAACAGCTTCTTGGAGTCACTGGAGATTTTGTAGAGGTCGTTGCTGTCGTAGACCTCATTTGTCGTCGCTCAGTAGCTTCTCGGCTTGCTCGACGATTTCACGTGTGCGGCGGATGCGGACTGCGTCGTCGCGAAGTTCGTTCGATCGAAGTGCGGCGGTCCAGATCACTTTTCGTTGTCGGTAAACGACGATCGTCGCGCTGGCAGCAGGATCGACGGCGAGCGAATCCTTTTCGCCCAGAGTCTCCGGCCCAACGCTCAGCGGCATATTGAGCTTTTCATCGAATGAGATCGTTTGAAGATGCGGAGCAATCTTCGATGGCTCATCGCTGAGCATTACGCCAAACGCTCGCAGTCCGTCTGCTCGACGGCGATCAATTAGTTCGTCGATCCCTTTCAAAACAGCCGATGTGCCTGACTCCAGCCGTCGCATCAGAACCATCACGACTGGCCGATCTCCATTACGGCAGACGAAGCAAACAGATCGATTCATCTGCGGACCGGTGATCGCTCGCACGTAGAACGAGGGGACCTCTTTTCCTGTTGTCGGACCTGATCGAAGCGGGGCGTTCACCGATTTGCTGGCATCCGCTCCCGCTGTGGTTGTCGGAACAGCAACGGGCACCGAGGTTGCCCCGGCGACCGCCTCATCTGCCAATAGTGCGTGCATTGAACTCACTTGAAACGCAGAGGTGATTCCAAGACTCAGGGCGACACTCGCAAACAACCAGCGATTCATGGTCGGCCCTTTCGGTCAGAAGTAACTCGGCGTTTCAAGTGCTCAGATCAAATACGAATCACAACACCGCCACGATCGCGTCGCAAAGGCGATCCATCGTCTCCGCGGACATCCCAGCAACGTTGATTCGGCCATCTCGAACGATGTAGATCGCGAACTTGTCACGCAACATGTCAACTTGCTCCGGCTTCAATCCAGAGAACGAAAACATCCCGGTCTGTTGCGTGATGAACGACCAATCTCGGCCGGTCTTTCGGCTTTCCATCGTCTTCTGAAACAGCGTTCGCATGCCATTGATGCGGTTCCGCATTTCTGCCAATTCAGCGTCCCACTGCTGTCGCAGCGTGGCGTCGTTGAGCACCGTTGCCACGACGGCGCCTCCGTGTGATGGCGGGTTCGAGTAGTTTGTGCGGATACAAGTCTTGATCTGACTCAGCGCGGTTTCGGCAACGGCTGCGTCCTTCGCAACGAGTGTGAGTGCGCCGACTCGTTCGTTGTACAAACCGAAATTCTTCGAGAACGAACTGGCGACAAGCATTTCGGCACCGGGACGAGCCAATGTCAGCAAGCCGACGGAGTCTTCTTTCAGACCGCGTCCGAAGCCTTGATAGGCAAAGTCGAGCAGTGGCAGCGCGCCACGTCCAAGAACAACATCAGCGATCTGAGTCCATTGTTCCGGCGTCGGATCAACGCCGCTGGGGTTATGGCAGCAACCGTGCAAGACAACGACATCACCTGCCGCGACTGTGTTCAGCGCGGCGATCATGCCCGTCAGATCAAGTCCGTTCTTCGCGGCGTCGAAGTACGGATAGCTCGCGACAGCGAGGCCAGCCGATTTGAAAATCCCTTGATGGTTCGGCCATGTCGGAGTGCTGAACCAAGCGGTCGCTGACGGGAACAGCTTCTTCACGAAGTCGGCAGCTACGCGTAAAGCGCCGGTTCCTCCAGGACACTGAGCCGTACAAGCTCGATTCGAGCGAACGATTTCGTGATCGGCTCCGAACATCAACTCGCGGACTGCGCGTCCGTATTCGGGAGAGCCTTCGATGCTGAGGTATGTCTTCGATGACTCTCCTTCGAGCAACCGACGCTCTGCTTCCTTCACGCACTTCAAAACGGGCGTGCGTCCTTTGTCATCTTTGAAAACGCCGACGCTCAAGTTGAGCTTCTCTGGTCGCGCGTCTTTTTTGAATGCTTCGGTCAAACCCAAGATCGAATCTGGCGGTGCGGCGGTGACTTGCTCAAACATCAACAAGACTTTCAAAAACGGGACATAGCGAAGTTTCAAACGGCGAAGGATTCT
Organism: uncultured Planctomycetaceae bacterium; assembly: GCA_903823545.1. Classification (GTDB taxonomy): domain Bacteria; phylum Planctomycetota; class Planctomycetia; order Planctomycetales; family Planctomycetaceae; genus SXKJ01. Next base: position 2,645 of record CAIJTL010000182.1, on the reverse strand, counting down.
CGCGCACAAGTCGCTCGACGGGAAGGTTCTAAACCAGCCGTTCGGAAAAAAGTTCGATGACCTTCTCGACCAAGCCGTGGTCGTGGCCTGCTCCGATTTCGGGAGTTCTAAACGGTTTGATCAGAAAAATCGCAACTATCGGAAATCTACTCATGACCGCTACAGCTTTACGTCGAAAACTGTGGGGCGTTCAGAAACAGGTTACGCCCGACTGTGATTCGACAACGGCTTACCAAATAAGAAGATGGGATTGACGAGTTTTTCCAAAGCCCATAAAAGCCGACCTCAGACGATTCAACACAAGTGGTCGTCTACTCGCAGAACGACAACTCAAGTTAAGTCATCAGTCGGGATCGAACGGATCAATGGAGTGAATCCTGAAGGCCGCACCTCAAACCTGGGTGCCAGAGATGCGGCAAACAGTTCCCGGCACCCTAACCAAAAGGAGTTCCTGAAGATGGCAACTGCAACTAAAGCGACCAAGAAGGCTGCCCCCGCGAAGAAGTCCACCAAGGCTGCTGCTGGCAAGAAACCAGCCGCGAAGAAGGGCAAGTAAGCCAGTTCGAACAGTTTTGAACGGTGAGCCTTCAGGCAACTGAAACTCGCAAAACAAAACAAAAGCCAACAGGCCGAGCATGATTTGCTCGGCCTGTTGCTTTTGATACGCGATGAAATCGTCAGCGGACCAAAGTTGAAAAAGTCCTGACAACCGCCACGATGACAATGGCTCCGGCTACGTCGAGCAATGCTCCGTAACGAATCATGCGACTGAGCGGCACCATACCACTGCCGTAAACGATCGCGTTACACGGTGTGCTCACAGGGAGCATGAAGCCGAGACTGCAACCGAACGTGGCCCCCAACGCAGGTTCGAGCGGATCGACACCGGCTGCTTGAGCCATCGCGATCACCACCGGAACTACGATGTTGGCCGAAGCCGTGTTCGATGTCGCTTCGGAAACGAGAGTCGCAACCAAGGTCGCAGCGATCAAGAAGCCGAGGCTTCCCGCTTCGGGCAACAATGTGATCATGTTCTTGCCGAGAGCCCCTGCGAGGCCCGTATCTTGCGCCAAAACTCCAAACGCGAACCCGCCTCCGTAGAGCAACACAACTCCCCAATCGATCTGAGTCGCTTCGTCCCACGTGAGTGCTCGCTCGTTTTTCTTTCCTGGCAGAAGAAAGAGCAGCCCCGCACCGAGCAGCGCAGGAACCGCTTCGGGAAGGCTCGCTTTGCACCACTTATAGGCGTTACTCGTTTCGCCACAGACCAGAGCGATGACTCCCGGGGCGACCCACAACGTGACCATTAATAAGAACGCGATCAACGTGCTGATTTGACCGCGAGTCCACGGACCAAGTTGGTTGCGTTGTCGCAACAAGTATTCTCGACCGCCGGGAAGTTCTTTCATCCCTGCCGGGCAGAACCAGTTCAAGTACACGAACATGAATAAGTACAACAGAATGACAATCGGAACCCCGACCAAGCACCATTCAAAGAACGTGATATCTACAGGGACGCCGTCGAGCTTCACCTGCTGGCGAATGAGTCCGAGGCCGATTGCATTCGGCGGCGTTCCGATCGGTGTTGCGAGACCTCCGATCGATGCGGAGAACGAAGTCATCAACATCAACCCTGTGGCGTAACGAGGGTCGAGTCTGCTTGTCTGGTTTCCTGCTGTGGTATGTGTGCCGTTTTCTTGCAGCACCTTCAGGATCGAGAGGCCGATCGCGAACATCATCGCAGTTGTCGCGGTGTTACTGATCCAAGCCGAGATGAAGGCGGTCGTCGCGCCGAAAGCAAAGAGGACTCGTGACGGGCTGCCGCCGACAGCTTTGAGAGTCAACACACTCAAAGCGAGTCGTCGATCAAGTCCATGCAGTTCGATCGCTCGCGCGAGCATGAACGAACCGATGAAGAGAAACATCAACTGATCGGCAAACGGAGCGAAGACTCCTTTCGCTGAACCGACCTGAAACACCACACAAGCGGTCGCTCCGAGCAGCGCCGTCAGCGGCATCGGAATCGCTTCAGTAACCCACAACGTCACAACCGCCGCCATCACCGCTGCTAAGTGATGAGCGGCAGGCTTGTCAGCCAGTGATTCAAAATTGCTGAACCAAACCAACAGAAAAAAGAGTGGTGCCAGCCAGAATCCAGACAGCGCCCGCAGATGCTCGAATCGCTTTTCCAAATCGGACATATTGGACTTCAATCGAGTTCGTGTGACGAACGTTGTGCGATATGTCTCGACGTAGCTATCACGTTCCGCGTGATGAGCCGAGCGCTCATCAACGCTTCACTTAGCAACCAGCTCGTCACGCGGAGCGTGACGGCTACGTAGAAATGGCTTCGCTAGGTTCTGTTACTTCCACCGATCATCTTCAAACGGATGCAGCAATTTTGCGACAGAGGGCTTGGGGATGTGATCGACGAGAGCCTGAGCCAATCGCATATCCTCTTGCGAAGTGATCTTCAGATTCATCGGCGAACACTCAACGACGGCGATCGGGTGCCCGAATCGTTCCACAAGCTGTGCTTCGTCAGTAGGTTGAAACTCGCCCCGCTGCGCGTACGCATCGAGCAGCAATTGTCGGCGAAAGACCTGTGGAGTCTGAGCGGCCCACAATCGATCTCGCGGGACAGT
>CAIJTL010000181.1 GCA_903823545.1 uncultured Planctomycetaceae bacterium | reverse complement strand
GTGAGGCCGCTCCGCCTGTCTCACTTGCGGACGTGCCGAGAGTCAGACTGAATCGCCCGCGGCGATCTTGCGCAATCGTAGGAGGTCAGTTTTTGCTGCTGCCGATCACCGATCGGCAGGTTGCCCGCAATCGCTCGCAATGCGGACACTCCGCCCCTGACCCCTGCGAGCCGCGGAATGAAAGAAAAACCAGAGCGGTGGGTAGTCTGTAAGTGATCGGGTGCTGTGTGCTGCAACAGGGACCCACGGTCCAAACGGGCAAAGCACGGCAACGACGGAAAGAATCCTACCGGTGCCGTAAAGATTACGGAACCGGTTCAAAGAAAAGGCGACGTCAGAGATGTGATTGGACAAGCTGTCGGAATGAGCGGCCCAACATACCAGCAAGCGAAAGCTGTTGTCGAAGATCACCGTCCTCTTGGCCGAGAGGTCGCGGCATCGTTGGCCAGTGCTTGGAAGTCACACGCGATGACTTCCAGCGCCGGAAAAGGATCAAGCATCCTCTACTCTAAGACCGGGTGTCAGTGACACCTGAGAGGGGTGTCAAACGAGTGTTTTTGGCCTTGTTTGGTAATCATGAGGAAACGAGAAATAGCCTGTAAAAGACGGCATATTTGGCGTATTTCGAGAAATCTCGATTCCGCTTATGAGTCCTCTGCTCTAGCCGTTGAGCTACGGTCCCTCAATGAATTCTTATGGATAAAGGCTATGAGCCGCGCGGTGATTTAAACGATCAAGACAATTGCGGGGCGGGAATATTTGGGGCGGCACGGCGATCTGCAAGCCGGTAGTGGGTAATCTCACGGCATTCTGACGGATGTTTGTCTGCGATTCGGTTGCGGAGAATTTCTTACAGTCTTAGTTTGCTTCCACGATAAAAAGTTGCCTCTTTGAAAGGCCCTGCTGATGAGTTACCTCGATCCGCCCCGATTGACGTTTGTTGGTAATTTTTTTGCGAACGTTCCAACACTGAACAATTACCCTCCCTACTTCAATCCGGAGTATCCGGGTTTTGGTCAAAGCGCTGGAGATTGGAACTCAAACGGTGATTGTCAGATTCAGTTTCGCAACTGCACCGTGCGTGGGGCAACGAATCAAGATGGCGTCAACTCGATTGATCCAACCGTTGATCCGGTGATTGGGAAGAAAGTCACTTCCAGTCCGATGGGGCCGGGAACGATTCCGGGGATGTTGGGTGGCGGCAAATTGGTTGATTTGGACGTCGATCAACGTCGCGTGACCGGAATATTCGGTGTGCCGATTTCGGTTGTACTCTCGGATGACACCTGGGTCAGCGGCACGTTGCAGACCTGCAATATGCGCGACTTTTGGGGGGCAAATGCGGCAGCGAGTACAGGTGCCGCTCCGATGAGCGGCGTGTTTCAGTCGGTCTTGGGCGATCTGAAATGGCAGGGTGATCTGAGCGTCTCTCCGTATTTGACGTTGCTGAAGTCGATCGCTGAGCAGAATGGCAATCAAGTTTCGATCAAGATGATTCTCGACAACTTCGTCATTAATCCGAGCGATCCGCCGAACAATCTCGTTGGTCGAGTCGTCGGAGTGATTGGACCGTATTACATCGGTGAGCCTCGGCAATTTGTGGCGGAGCGGCGTCTGACGAAAACGTTTTGCAGCCCGCCAACAATGCCGTCGTACTTACCTGCGACACCATCGGGACCGAAGCCACCGGTCCCGCCTACGGTGCCGACCCCGGCCCCCGCGTCGATTCCAGTTGATGCAGCGATGTTCTGGCAGGCTCCTTGTCGAGTCGATTCGCAGCGCAAGAAGTTGATCGTTGATTTAGGGAACTCGGTGCAGTTTCAGACGACTGGTGGCGAATCAGTTGTCGGGCAGATGTGGCCAGCAATCATGGCGGCGGAGTCGGATCACCAAGCGGGGAATACGCCGGCGACGTTGATCGGGGCTTACCTCGATTGCAGCCAAGCGGCTTATGAAACCACGGGGCGCATCAGTGAGCTGACTTTGACCGAAGATCAAATCGATTTGCTTGTAGATCATCGGCTCTGTCTGATAACGCCTGATGCACCGCTCGATCCCGCAGCGAACAGAGTTCCGCCACAAGTTCCCGTGCCTCCGCAGAATCCGTGGCCAGTGCTTGCGGAAGAGCGTGATGGTCGGTTTGTGGATATCGACAATTGGATCATGCGACTCAATCCGGGCGAGTCTGGTTCGACTGATTTGTATGCGCGGCGATTTGGAAAACCGCTGGTTGGCGAGAGGTTGAGTTTCACGCCGATCGACATCCCGTCCACGTTCATCTCGATCAACACTCCGATCAACGCGTTGATGGGGGACTTCCCGTTCTTTGTCACGACGGATGACAACGGTCACGCGGTCGTCACGGTCACGGCACAGAAAGGTCCGATCAACGGTTTGCCTCCATCGCGAATTCAGGTCTTTAGTCAGCTTTACCAGCTCGGTGATGTGACTGGCTGGCAATCGTGGGGACAAGTCGGGCCGCCGGTCCCGCCGTATTTGCTCGCGTGGCAGAGCTTTCCCGTTGATTACCGTTGCGGTGCGTTGAGCATCGTGGTGTTTAGCGAAGGGCCGCCGATTCCGAACCCGACCTGGGAAGATGTTCGACCGATGTTTTCGCACTACGCGAGAATGTTTCCGGCGATGCGTGAAATGATCGACCTTTCCAACGAACAAATGGTGTGTGCCAATGCGGCACGCATTTCCGAAGTGATGAAGAAGCCGTTTGATGATCCTTACTACATGCCGGTGACGCGAGATTTGTCCGCCTACCATCGCAAGCTGATGCTGGATTATCTCCAGTCTGTGATCTCAGAATGACCGAGGAGCAAGGGCAAATCCCCAAGTTCCAAATCCCAACACTCAACCCTGCAGGCGAGCGGAACGGTGTCAGCCCGGTTCGCATAGCAACTCATCTTTCCCGAGACCGTCTTATGAAGTTCTTTGGCCATTCGTGGTGTCGTCGCACGTTGTTGCTAACCGCGTTTTTGTTTGCAGCGTCTTTGAGTGGATGTGACTGTGCTTCCGCGCCGAAATCTAATCCGCCGCAATCGGGCAATGCGTCGAACACTCCGGGTGTCACAGAGCAGACGCAACCTGTCGCAGAGAAATCGGCGGACGCGAACGCGCCGGGAACAGCGCCAGCGGGCGATGCGGCAATGCCGTTTTCGATCGAGCTGCAAGCTCCGTTTACGTTCGACAATGTCCCTGCGCTGCATTCTTACTCGTCGGCACAAGCGGACGTAGACGGCGTTCAATGGTTATTTATTGGAGGTCGTGTGGGCGGTCTGCATGGCTTTGACGTACCAACTCCCGCCAGTCCTACGAATAGCTTTCCGCGCGATGCGGCCAACGATCGCGCGTGGGTCATCGACATTGCCAAGAAACAAGTCTGGTCGATGAGGCTCACCGAGTTAATCCCGGCAGAGATGATCGACAAGTACGCGCTGCACGCGAGCAATGCGATTTCCTGCCAAGTGGGAGACAACCTCTACATCATGGGAGGATATGGGTTCTCTCCGCAGGCTGAGACTGCGGGGAAAGTTCAGACGTTCGGAACACTGACGGTGATCCATGTCAGCGCGATGATCAACGCCGTGAAGGGGCAGCAACCGGTGGCGGCTGCGGATGTGACACAGATCACAGACCCGACGTTCAAAATCACTGGCGGTGAGTTGTTGCCGTTCTTTGGTTCACAGCTTGACGAGCAAACGAACGCACCTGCAAGCGGAACGACCCCAGCTCCGGCAGCTGCACCGCTGCAATTGTGCGCGGTCTTCGGACAGGTCTTTGATGGACTGTATTCCGTGCGAATCTCTGCGACCGGTGGATTGTTTCAGCAGCGTTACACCGAGCAGATCGCGATTTTCAGTCTCACGGAAACGCCAACATTGAGCTTGGCAGGGTGTAAAACATACCCCAGCTTCAAGGGGTTGCCGCCGCCGAAAATCGACGGTTATTTGTACCCCGACTACTTAAAAATACGCCCTTATCACCGTCGTGATTTGAATGTGCTTCCCGCGCTCTCGCCTGATGGAAAACCACGCATCGGCGTCTATGGCGGAGTCTTTCGTCCGGGCTTGTTCGACGCTTATTTCGAACCGATCTACATCGACGGAATCAAGCAGTACACCAACGAGGTTCAAGGTGCTCAGTGGTCCTATAAGACATTCTTTCCCGGTACCGACCACTCGTTTCAGCAATTGCTCAATCACTACAAGTGCGCGAGCCTGCCTCTCTACGACACAACCAACAACCAAATGACGACGATCTTCTTCGGCGGGATCAGCAATTTTCGCTATGACGCGGCCAACAATCAGTTGATCAAAGACCCGATCAAACTCGGTCCCAATGGTCGGCCCATCGTGGATGGTGCTCCGTTTGCTCAGGAGGTTACGAGCGTCGTTGTTCGCAAAGACGGAACTTCAGTCGGCTATGTCCTGCCGATTGCGATGCCCGGATACCTGGGAACCGAAGCCGAATTACTGATCGATCCGAGCATCCCTG
>CAIJTL010000180.1 GCA_903823545.1 uncultured Planctomycetaceae bacterium | reverse complement strand
TCAGCCGACTCCGTGTCTTCCGTGGAATCCGCGTCCTTAAAATGACCCGGCGGAAAAGTGTGGGACACGGAAAACGCGGAAGACACGGATCAGAATCTGAGCAAACCGGGGCTCACTTGATTGGTGTCGTGGTTCTGTTGGATTGCGAAGAATCGCGGTCGGCTGTTGAATCCGCTTGCCTCGTGAATAATCAGCCGCAACGACGGAACGTTTGAAAGACGATTGATGACCTTTGACCTATCGAACCTCGCCACTTTGGCCGCTGACACGCGTATGGCGTGGGAGTTGGATTTGCCGACCAGTCCGATGGCTTGGATGGGTTGGCTTGCGGTTACTGTCATCGGGATCGTGTTTGTCGTTGGTTTGTATTTGCGCGACGCCTCTGAGCTACATCCGTTTTGGAAGATCTGGCTGTTGGTGTTGCGACTCGGCGCTTGGGCGGGATTGCTCGCGATAGCCGTCAATCCGCAAGAGCGAACACAGACAACGTCGTTTCGTCCTTCGCGAGTTGTGATCGCGGTTGATACGTCACTCTCGATGCAATTGCCGGAGAGCAGCCCCGACGAGCAGAAAGCTGCGACTGCTGCGAACGGCGAACAAACAGAAGTTAAGGCGACACGATCGCGATTCGAGGCCGTGCGCCAGTTGTTGGAAAGCTCCAAGTTGATTGCCGAGTTACAGCGGAATCATGACGTGAGCCTCTTCACGTTTGATTCAACGTTGGCTGGGCCTCATTGGCAATTTCGTTCTACTGATGCCCGCACCGTAGGGCAGGCTGGGCGCCCGCCTGAATCGGCGAGCCAGAAAGACACAGGCGAGCCGCCTGTGCTACGAGCGCCGAACTGGGACGAGATCGCTAAACCGCGAGGCGTGGAAACGCGGCTTGGTGAATCGTTGGTCGACTTGATTCGGCAGGTCAGCGGCAAGTCATTGTCGGGGATTGTTGTCATTTCGGATGGCGCGGCAAATTCGGGGATCGATGTATCGTCGTCGGTGTCGATGGCGACTCAGACAAAAACTCGCTTGATGGCAGTCGGGGTTGGGAGCACTCAACAGCCCGTCAATCTGTCGATCGCGAGTGTGCAAGCTCCGACTGACTCGCATCTTGGTGATCCATTCGAGATTGCCGTGTTCGTACAGGCGGAGGGACTGGCAGGGAAGAATGCCATCGTCGAATTGTTGTCGAGGCCAGAAGGAGAAACCTCCGAGCCGATTTTGGTCGAGGCTAAAGAGGTCACGCTGGCGGAAAACGGAGTCCCGGTCGAGGTAAAGTTTCAGCAGAATCCGACGACGGCTGGTTCGGTGGAGTACTTAGTTCGATCGAAGCCGGTGGTGAAAGTAAGCGAACTCAGTGATGTCGATAACGCACGTCGCAAGACAACTCGTGTTACCGATCGCAAGACGAAGGTGCTGCTCTTCGCTGGCGGACCGATGCGGGATTATCTCTTCACCCGGAATATGCTGTTTCGACATACGGCGATCGAACTCGATGTGCTGTTGCAAACCGCTGATCCCGGAACGGCGGTCAGCCAAGAATCGCAGAAGCTACTGTTCGATTTTCCGAAGACGCGCGAAGAGCTGTTCCCCTATGACGTGATCGTGGCGTTCGATGCCGACTGGCGCAAGGTTTCGCCCGAGCAACAAGCGATGTTGCGCGATTGGGTCTTTACGCAGGCAGGTGGTCTGATTCTTGTTGCTGGTGACGTCAATACGCCGGCGCTGGCCAGCGGTGGCGAAGAGATGAAGCCGATCCAAGAACTCTGCCCGGTGACGCTCAGTTCGCTCGCGTCTGAGGCATTGGCGGAAACCAATTCACCGCAGCCCTGGGCCGTTGGTTTTACTCGAGCAGGACTCGAAGCGGGCTTCCTCCAACTGACCGATGAGCCGATTAGCAGCGCCGCTGTTTGGAAAGATTTCCCCGGTATCTATCGCTGTTATCCAACCGCTGGGCCGAAAGCGGGGGCAACCGTGTTTGCAAACTTCACCGATCCTCGAACGGAGTCGTCATACGGGGCACCGATTTGGATGGCGTCCCAGTTTTACGGATCGGGCCGCACGCTGTATCTCGGAGCGGGAGAACTCTGGCGATTGCGGGCGATCGACGAAGACTACTTTGAACGGTTTTGGACGAAAGCGATTCGCGAATTGGGCCAGACTCGACTCAAGCGAGGCACGCTGCGCGGGATGTTGTTGCCGGAACGCAATCAGTACCTCTTGGGACAAACAGCTCACATTCGCGCGTTGCTTTCCGATCCGCAGTTTCAACCGTTGGCGGTCGAGTCGGTCTCATTGGATATCGTCGATCCTGCGGGCAAGCCTTTCTTGCCGCCGCTTCGCTTGATGGCTGACAAGCAACGCCCCGGCCAATACGTCAGCGATTTTCGCTTGAGCCTGCCGGGAACCTATCGGCTGGAACTGTCGATCCCCGAATCAACCGACAAGCTGACCGAGAAGTTGGACGTCTCGCTCCCAAACTTGGAAACGTCGAATGCACGGCAAAACGTCCAACTGCTCCGTTCAATGGCCGAGGAAACCGGAGGCACCTACCTGCCTCTCAACGACCAAGCGGCAATCGAACTTCCACGATTGCTCCCCAACCACGGCGAAGAGTTCCTGGTCGACGAACGCCTCAGAACTCTGTGGGACCGCGACTGGGTGCTGTACCTGTTGGTCGGAGTGTTGTCGGTCGAGTGGTTGACGCGGAAGTTGCTCAAGCTGGCTTGACGCGACTTACAGCAGATTGACCGGAAAGAATTCAGTTTCATCCGACTCAAACGCGCTGTCGCTCCACGGTGGATTTTGGGAGACAGCGCTCCGATGCCTCCCAAAATCCACCGTGATCCTGCCCCATGTACATTTTAGTCGGATGATCCTCAATGGAGCACCCGAAAACAACGCTCATGAGTAGCAGCACTGAAACGCGAAGTGTTGTTGTCATCTCATTCAATATCCAAGTTGAGGTTGTCGATCGAACAAAAAACGAAATTCATCAGGCGACCGTCGGGTTGTCTCCTGGCTCAGCCCCCTCAACCGCGACCTTGTTTGCCGTGGGGACCCCAGCTTTTCAAAGGTGGGTGCCGCAGCCACAAGAAACTCGGAGTTGACGTCGAATCAAAGGTGAAGCTCGTCTTTGACATCAACGCCCC